>CAYHHK010000046.1:5037-27117 GCA_964356415.1 uncultured Flavobacteriales bacterium | reverse complement strand
ATGACTCGCGCGTTCAGGAGCATTCTTTTCTCTCGCCGGGTGTTGTGATCGCCGGGTTTGTCAATGTTGGGAAGTGCTGCAACATCGGAATCAATACCACGATCATTGACAACATCATCATTGCAGATAAAATACAGACTGGCGGAGGAACAGTAGTCATTCAGGATTTAGATAAACCCGGACTTTATGTAGGAAACCCGGCCCGATTTATACGTTGATATATTATGATACCATTTAACAAGCCATATCTTTCCGGCAGAGAGACGGAATACATTCGTCAGGCAGTAGAGTCTGGAAAAATTTCCGGTGACGGAATTTTCACAAAACGCTGCCATGAATTTTTTGAATCCAAATACGGGTTTAAAAAAGTGTTGCTTACTACCTCATGCACGGATGCGCTCGAGATGGCTGCCATCCTTGTGAACACACAACCCGGTGATGAAATTATTGCTCCGGCTTATACATTCGTGTCAACTGTCAATGCTTTTGTTTTGCGTGGTGCCAAAATTGTTTTTGCAGACAGTAGTCCAGAAAGCCCGAATATTGATGTAAACCAGCTGGCGTCATTAATTACACCCAAAACAAAAGCAATTGTGCCCGTACACTATGCCGGCATAGCCTGCGACATGGACCCGATCATGGCACTTGCGGCGAAAAATAACTTCTATGTAATTGAAGATGCAGCACAAAGTATTGATGCTTATTACAAGGGGAGACCATTGGGTGGTATTGGACATCTGGCTGCTTTTTCATTTCATGAGACAAAAAATATTATCTCCGGAGAAGGCGGTATGTTGGTGCTCAATGAGGAACAGTTCAGCAAACGTGCTGAGATCATCAGGGAAAAGGGAACGAACCGTTCTGCTTTTTTCAGAGGAGAAATAGATAAGTATGGTTGGGTTGATATTGGTTCTTCCTTCCTTCCTTCTGAGATTATCGCTGCCTATTTATATGCACAAATTGAGAACATCAGTCGCATACAGGCCAAAAGGAAGTTGCTTTGGGAACTATATCACCAGGCCCTCAAGCCTTTAGAAGAAAAAGGGCTGATCAAATTGCCATTTATCCCTAATTATGCAACCAATAATGCACATATCTATTACCTGGTTTGTGAATCCTTACAGGAGCGTCAAAAACTAATCGAACACCTTAAGAAAGATGATATTTATGCAGTCTTTCATTACCTGTCATTATATAAAAGCCCATTCTATAAGGATCAATACAGCGGAAAGCCATTGTCCAATGCAGACCATTTTACAGATTGCCTCCTTCGTTTACCAATGTACTATGAACTTTCAGAAAATGACTTATCGAGAATAGTATATTCTCTAAAATCTTTTTTCGGTAATGTGTGATACAATAATATGAATAAGCCAATCAAGGTAAGTATCGTTGTCATTTTTTTTCTTTACTTTTTTTATGGTTTATTTTTTACAGATATTCCTTCAGTAAAATCAGATGAATTATGGGAAACATCCCGTGCTTATTACTTAAAAAACAATTTGCATCCGGGAGAGCCATTGTTGCCGAAAGAAATTGCTCCTTTCTTTGCCACTATACAGGAGCTTGGATGGAAGAGCTGGTTTATCGGATCACTTAAATTCGGGACATCAGCTATTCTGATGAGTATATTGCCGGTGGATCCGCTTCATGCTAACAGACTCAATGGATATATGTGGAGCGTCATCGTATGTATTTTTACTTATTTGCTTGCAAGGAAGTTCGGGCTTGACAAATGGACATCCTTACTCAGTTCAGCGATGCTTATTGTGATACCGGAATTTTTTCAGCAAGTGCATCGTGAACGGCCGGAAATGGTGCTTTGTGCCTTGTTTTTGCTCGGACTACTGATGTTCTTTAAAGTGCTTGACTCAAAAGACGAGCGGACAAAAAAAATCTGGCTACTCTTGACAGGACTCTATGCCTGGCTTCCATCAATGGTTGTGCATGCTTCAGGTATCGTGATTCCTGCAACGATTGGAATTTTATATCTTATCAGAGAGCGAAAATATATTTTTTCCATCAATACAATAATTATCGGAATCGGACTTGCCGGAGGATTGATTTTCTTTTTTTACATTAAGAATTCAATGGGTGAATATGCATTGAGCCAGGGCGGGAATGATTTTTATGACAGTCATGCCTGCCCGCCCGTGGTTTGCGAAGGTTTGAACTATCTCTTGCGCGTTCCTTCTATTTTCTACAATAAATTTGTAAAAGCTAACATGTTTACCCAACCTGTATCAGCAGCTATTTATCTGTTTTCAATCGGATACCTGTGCAGTCTTGCTTGGAAAAACAAAGGAGATCTTGCTTCTCAGAAATCAGTATTCCTGTTAGTCGGCATTTCCTTTCCACTCATTATTATGCTGTTGTTGTCTGGAAGTTATGGAAATTACAACGTGATTGTTGCCCCATTTATTATAATTGGAATGGTTTTATTTGTTAAAGATAAAGTGTTCAGCAAGGCCGTTGAAAACTCAATGGCTGCAAAAATCATTCTGCCCCTTTTGCTGTTCGCCTGTTTGGGAGTTAATGCTGCCGGCATGAAAAGTCAATACGCAGCTACACAAGAGTATAAAAGATTGAATGCCGAACTAAGAAAAACAATTCCTGCCGATGCAAATGTGATGGGGATGTCGTTGTATTATTTACCTTTCAGGGATCAAAATTATTATTCGGTTACATGGTTTGAACCTTCTGTTGGTAAACCGGGACTCTCATTGGAAAAGGCGGTACGATTGAAAAATGTCAATTATATAATTGCTGATGATGCCTTCGCCTCAAGGGCTAATTTCCGTGGAAAAGAGTGGGCAGACTCATTGGTGTCATTTCTTATCTCAAATGCAACAATGATAAAGCAAATCGAAGCCAGGCTGTACCTGAAAATCATTCCTGACACCTCAAAAGTACCTGTTCAATTCAGATATCCTGAATTTGAGGAGCACTATGTTAAGCGCATCCGTGTGTACAAAATAAACAGCCAAGGGTACTGAGATGAATTTTCTAAAGAAAAAGTTGGACAGGGAGAGTAAAAGGCTCATTAAAAACAGCAAATGGGTTTTTATCGCCAATATTATTGGTGCAGGTCTTGCTTTTTTGAGATCTGTGGTAATTGCCCGCGGACTGGGGGTAGAGATTTTCGGAACTTATGCCATGGTGATTGCCTTTGTCTCTCTGTTACAGGAATTTTTAAACCTGAACCTTGGAACAGCCATCATTAAATTCGGTGCCAACTTCCAGGCCGAAAACAGGATGGATAAGCTTGCAGTGATGATCCGGCGTTGCATCAAAACAAGTTTCGTCATGTCGCTGGTGCTCGTACTGGTTGTTGCTGTATTGACGCATGTCTCATATGATACCTTTATTAAGAAGCCACACCTTCATTGGTTTGTCATCGGTTACGCAATCGCAAATAGTGTTGCATACTACAACCTAATCACTAAGGCGGCACTCAGATTGTTTTTCAGGTTCAAGAAAAACTCTGTGATACAAATCATCATGGACCTCATTGAAACACTGATGATGGTGCTTGCAGTTTTGCTATATCCAAAGAACCTTACTGTCTTTTTTGCAGCTGCTATCGCTACGCGATTCCTGAATGCATTGGTGTGTAATGCGCTTGGCTTTTTGGAAATGAAGAAGGAACTATGGGTCCACAGACATGCTCCCGCCGGGGCCATTGCAGAAGATGTTCCTGCCATTCGAAAATTTGTAATCAGTAATTCCCTGGGTAATACACTGAAAGCTCTCATTCACCAAGGAGATGTATTGTTGCTTGGAATTCTTGCCGGGCCACTAAGTGTTGGATTTTACGCTGTTGCGAAAAAACTGGCTTATTCAGTGCTTACAATTACCGACCCTCTTGTAAATTCGGTTTATCCACAGTTCTCTAAACTAATAGCAGAGCGCAGGGTAAAGGAAGTTATAAAAATGCTGAAACGAATTTCTCTTGTATCCGTAATTCCTGCTTCGGGATTTTTGATTCTGTGCTTTTTCTTTAAAGCATGGATCATATCAAAAGTATATGGTACAGAATATATGGAAGCTGCATCACCTTTCTTCTTTTTGCTGATCAACGCAGTAATCGGGTCGCTAACGTTCTGGGTGCTGCCGCTTGTGCAAAGCCTTGGGTTGGTATCCATGCGGCTAAAGGTGTATGCTTTCATGATACTTTTTGGAGTAATTTCATCGTATCTTCTCGTACCTTTAATGGGAGCATCCGGAATGGCAGTTTCTTTACTGGTCATAAACTCCATCAATAACTTTGTTTTTATTTTTGCATCATTGAATGCAATGAAAGACTTTCAATTCAAGACGGCATGACAATATCAATCTAAGCTATGTTAATAAAATACTCCAAAGCAACTTTAATCAAATACCCCTTTGCAATGCTGCAGTTTGCATTGGGAAACAAGTTCCCACTCCATAATAAAATGCTGTTTGATTCAGCAAGAAAACTGCTGGGATCCCGTTTTAATGAAGAAGAAGCCCACATTTATCTCGAAGAAATACGGAAGAAGGATTTTATTGAGATGAATAAAGTGGAGGGTTTTAGAGTTGTTGGCAATCAGCCCACGCATTTTTTCGGTAAGTTCATTTATTTTATTATCCGATGTCTGAAACCTGAAACCGTGGTAGAATCCGGCGTTTCACATGGTGCTTCTTCCTGGAATATTCTCAATGCCCTGAACAAGAACAACAAAGGGATGCTTTACTCTATTGACCTTCCTGACAAGGACGGTACCCGGCTTTTTAATGTAGGGAACTTCAGCAAAGAGATCGGTTGGGTTGTACCAGATGCTTTGCGGAGCAGGTGGCAACTGCAACTGGGAGATGCGAAGATCTTATTGCCCCAATTATTGAGCAAACTTGGAAGCATCGACGTCTTTTTCCACGACAGTGATCATAGTTACGAATTTATGAAGAATGAGTACAATACGATGTACCCCTTCCTGCGTGAGGGAGGGCTTCTTATTTCTGATGACGTACATGACCATGCCGCCTTTGAAGAGTTTGTTGATACGAAAAAATTGGCCGCCATCCGGTTTAATGCAAAGGGCGGATCAGCTGTGAAATAATTAATGAAAGCGCCTGAGGTGTCTGATTTAAAACCTAAGATTTACTTCTTTTCTCCTTTTTGTATTCTGCGAAACAGTACTAACAGGATTTTTGACATGCGGATGTGTGATGCATTTGCCGCAGCAGGTGCCAAAACCACGCTTGTATTTCCTTATTTATATCTCAAAGAGAATCTAAAATGGAAAAATATTTTTGATTCTTATGGCGTCATAGGCAGATTCGGTTTGAGAATGCAGTATACACCATTCAGGCTAAAAACTTCCTGGTTTGTTCGCACCTCCATTTTGCTCGTGGCATTTTTTATTTCGACTCTCAGGATTGTCATTGAAAATATCGGTTCGCTGAAGAATACAATAATTATTTCCCGTGAAACGATTCCGCTTGTTCCTATATTGTTAATGAAAAAACTTTTCGGAAGGCTAATTCCGGTAAAGGTCTTTATTCAGATGCATGAAATGAAAAAAGGACAACTGCATAAATGGGTTTATCACAATTGCAGCGGATTGATGCCTAATGTTCCGGCGGTAAAGCAAATACTTCATCAGGTGGAGCTTATACCTCTGGAGAAAATTCTCGTTATGAATGCGCCAATGACTGATTTCGCTCCTACCGATTGCAGTAAAGCGGAAGCACGTGAAAAAATAAAATACAATACTGAAATTCCGCTGGTAGTTTATACCGGAAAGGTTGGCAAAGGAATAGCAGAACTTGACTATTTGTTAGAGGCGGCTTCTGTGCTTCCTCAATACCATTTCATTTTCACTGGAGGCAAGCATGCTGTTGTCGAATATTACAACGAATTCTGCCGGCAAAAGGGAATGAAGAACACTACTTTTACAGGATTTTTCAATGACCTTACCTTTGTCCGTTATTATCAGCTTGCTGCTGATGTGTTGATCAGCTACTATTCTTCAAGGGACCATTTGGTAGATTTCAATTACCCACAGAAGATACAGGAGTATTTATCAACTGGCAACGTAATCGTAACACCCGATTTTTCAGCTACCCGTGAAGTGATAGGTGAAAACAATGCATTTATTGTCGAGCCGGATGATTCCAAAGCCCTGGCAAAGGGAATCGAAGCAGCCATTGAAAATAAGGAGCTTGCAAAACAGAAGGCCATCGCAGCAAAAGAAGCTTCAAAGAAAATTACTTACGCCTCAAAGATTCAGGAATTCCTTGATTTTTTTGATCGGGTTATTTAATTGAAGGAGCTTTGTTTTTGATCCGGAGCAGGAAATAATGAAGTAAGACCGATATTGAATTGGAAATGGCTTTTGAAGAAACACTGGGCGAGGGAGCTCTATAGTGAATCGGAATTTCTGAATAACGTGTTTTACGAAGCAGGTACCGTAACTCTGTCTGGTAAAAATGGGCTTTTGATAATAATTTGCAAGCGAGAAATTTTTCTACAATACCGGCATGAAACCCCTGGAAGCCGGAAGTCATATCAAACATTTTCGTTCCCAGTAATATATTCGAAAGAACAGTTCCGAATTTCGAAAGAAATGTCCTTTTCCATGTAGAATTATAGATTGATCCACCGTTGATAAAACGACTTCCGAAAGCACATTCATTTCCTTCATTGAGCACCCTCAAAAACATGGGGAGCGCCCTCGGGTCATGCGAAAGGCCTGCGTCCATTTCAATGATAAAGTCATGTTTATTTTTTAATGCCTCACTGTATCCCTTCAGATATGCGTCAACAACATTTTTATTCTCAGGTGCCCAAATCGTCATGAACCGGTTATCTTCTGCTGAAATCTTCTTGCATAATCCAAGTGTGTTATCCCTGGAAACCAGATCGACCACGAAATAAACTTTTCCAGACCCAAGAAAATTTAACGATTCTTTTAAAGCAGAAGCGAAAGGAATAAATTCACCTTCTTCATTTGCCATTGGAATGACAAGCGCAAAATTATACTTCATAATCATCTCGCATTGTTAGTGTAGTTTCAAATACCTGCGGAAATTCCGGGTTTCCTCAGCAGGCGTCAATCTTACAAAATATTTTTTTACCAGGCCCTTTACTTTGTTCATATTACTTTTGAGTATCCGGGGGTGAAATCTCGGTTTTCGCTCTGTCTCTGCATAAGGTTTTTCAAATACTTTTGTTTTTCGAAAATGGTATCTGAGAACAATGATTTTTATCGCAGGCAATTACTGGACTATTTCAGGTGCGGACAACTGACAAATTGGGACAAAACCCTTTTTTTCATTTCTCCTGAGTTGGTGTACAGAAAAAACGCCGCTGTTATTTCAGGTCGTTTCAGGAAGCTGAATTGGGCTGCTTCTGATGGCATCTATAAACAGGTTGTCGTGAAAAATTATAACGGCAACAATGCGATCGCAATAAAGATTTCGGAATACCTGAAGGGAAAGGCTGGCGATCAACTACTTGGTGCCTACGTCCACGGCAGTGTGGGCAATTCAGAGGAAGTATCATACAGCGACTTTGACGGAATAGTGATATTGAAAAGCAGTTGTTTTGAAAATAAGGAAGTGCTGTTCAGGGTTGTTGCCGCTTTAAAGGAAACAGCCAATGTCATGCTGGAGATGGATCCATTGCAGCATCATGGATGGTTTGTCTTGAGTGAGCCGGAGTTAGCTGATTATCCTGAAAACTATTTTCCACATGAACTTTTCATGCACGCTGCCTGTCTTTTCGGAAGTAATAGTCTAACCATTCAATTGCGGAAATCGGGCTATACCCAAGAATTTCATGCTGGTTTTAATCACCTGGCTGAAAGTATTCTCAGTAAGTTAGAATCAAAAAATTTTCTTGAGAATTATTATGTTTTTAAAAACCTTTTGAGTGAGTTTATGCTGATTCCTGCTATTTATTTGCAGGCAAAGACAGGGAAGGGAGTTTTTAAAAAATTTAGTTTTGAATTACTGCATAGGGAAATTGGAGATATAGGCAGTATTATGGATGAAATCTCCTCAATCAGGAATGCCTGGAATTACAAAGCTCCGGAGGAATTTCTAAGAAATCTGAAGGCAGTAGGTCCTTATTCTTCGCTAAAGAATACCAAATCCAGTTCGGGAAACCTGCCGGTTGAATTGAAAAATAAATTTGATGATAAAATGCTTGGAAAAATGAGAGACTTGGTGAAACATCTGAAAGTGAGGCTGCTTCAATGAGAATCAGCATCATCGATCCTCCCAGTCCAATTGCCGAATCCTATTACCTGCAATCGCTTCAGGCAATGACGCAAAAATTGATCAGAACCGGCGTGGCCAAAGCTGTATATCAGATTGGTGGAGTGAGCAGTCCGGGTATTTCAGACCTTGACATGGTTGTTGTTTTTAACCATGAGGCCGTTGTTACAAGGAATTTTCTGATGGAACTGAATGAGGATGAGCGGTACCTTTTCATACATAACCTTTACGGTATCTCTATCAATCACTTTGCTGATGCAGAAAAGTTTGCATTCTATCATAACTATAAATTACTTTATGGAGAAGAGGTAAGAAGTTATGCGTGTTTTTCCATAGCAGACATTCAGGTTTTGAAAGTTCAGATCGCCCTTGAATACATGTTGAAGATGTACATCACGATTTTTCTTCAGCAGACCTATGGCGTGCTGCGTATGCGTGACCTGCTCCTTCATGTAAAAGCCATTCAGTATGATATTGAATTTCTGGGTGTGAATTCCGGAAACGTGACTCAAGCGATAAATCAGGTGCTGGAATGGAGGAGTAGCTGGTTCGAAAAAACGCCAACTCGCGCCGAAGTGCTTGAATGGTGGAATGGATTTTATAAGGATTTTAATGACCTGATAGATGAGAAACTCGCAGCGCTTCCGTTCTATCTCCCCACCAAAAAAAACTACAGAATTTCCGGAAATATTCTGTTGGTACCTGCAGCAAACAGGATTTCCGTTTCGCATAAGGGTTTCATTATTCCACAATTTTTTTCTTTCGTAGGGAAAAAATATTTCCGTCTCCAGAATCGAATGAACCGGTTTCAATTCTATGTTCCGGTTCAATCCTCGGGTATTCCAGAGATTATTTCCGCTAAATTTCATTTTGAACAGACTATCGTTGAATACAACAGGAAATATTTACCCCATTTTCTGCCAATTACTTCAAGTTTACACACTCAATAACCGAAACCGTAACCGGGAAAATTCGTTAATTGACTATTTAACTGAGCATGAAATACATTTTTATTACAGGCATGGGGAGGTCGGGAACTACGTTTCTTGCTTCATTACTAAAAAACCTGAATAACACGTATGCAGGACATGAGATGATTGGCCAACGCGAATTCTGGTTATTGAGCTGGTACCTCAGTGAAACGGCTTATGTTACAGAGTTTCTGCAACGAGCAAAATCAAAAATTGAGTCCTCTGTTCAAAAGGACTATTATATTGATGTCAGTCCGTACCTTCAGTACGCAACAGATGATTTAGATAAAATATTTCAACCCGAAGCAATCCTGCATATTGTCAGACATCCAAAGGAAGTGATTCGATCGCTTTATACAAGAAGGAACGAAAGAGAAACCCATCTTTTGCCTAAGGACAAAATTGAAATTCAGCGATGGCTTGATGCTGACCGCTTTGAGCAGATCTGCTGGAACTGGAAACATGCAGTAGGAAATCTGCTAGACAAGAAAATACCTGTCATCAGGTTTGAAGACCTGATTTCAAACTATGATTATTTCAATGAAAAATTGATCAGGCCGTTTGGCTTCACGCTTACTGAAGAAAACTGGAACAATGTCAAAAGCAAAAAGGTGAATAAAACCCATGGTTCGATTTACCGTTTTATTTACGCCCGCATAAAAGGAAAGGTTTTTCAACCTGATGAACTTCCAGAATATTCCCATTGGCCAGAGGCATTTAAGAAAACATTTCAGGACTACTGCGAACCTGGAATGAAGCAACTTGGATACAATGTTTGATACACTTAAATTAAGGATCAGCTTTTTATATTTTCAATGACTAACCAGATTAAGCATCTTCCGGTTGTACTACATGTCGGGTATCACAAAACCGCAACTACATATTTGCAGCAGCTTGTTTTTCCTGAGCAATCGCAATTACTTTATCCGGGCAGGCCCTTCAAGACAAGGGAGATCAGTGATTTTTTCCTGCTGAATCAATTTACACATCCATTGTTTTTTGACATAGAATTATTGCGGGAGAAATTTTACAGTGTAATTTCCAATTGGATGAGTGCTTCGGGGGAAAATGCCGATAGTAAAAAGGCGTTGCTTGTTAGTCATGAATCATTACACAGCGGGCCGGAATGGTTCGGAGCCGACGTGTGCATGATGGCAGATAGATTGAAAGCAATATTTCCATCGGCTAAAATTATTATCGGCATCAGAAATCAGCGTGATTATATTGAGTCAAACTACAAGCAATATGTTATTCTGGGAGGAAAATTAAGTTACCATGATTTTATTTCCGATTCATATGCTTTCACTTACGGGCTGGTGCCGAAATTGAATTATGAAAAACTGATAAGTTATTATTTCAACCTTTTTGGTAAAGACAATGTGCATGTTTACATGTTGGAGGATTTTAAACATGATCTGGTTGTTGAGCTGAACGGTATCATGCGTTTTATGGGACTGGAACCAATGCGCTCATATAAAACAGATAAGGTAAATGCAGGTTTGAGTGAATGGGCTAGTGTATTCATCAGGAGAATGAATAGTATCCTTGCATCTGACTTCAATGAACAATACCATAACTGGATGAATCACCGGATGTCGCTGAGGGAGAAATTTCGATGGAAAGTGGTTCGTCTCATTAAGAAGGCGGAAGCAGTAAATTTACTAAGACTGAATAAGAAACTCACTGACGAGAAAACCAATCAGCAATTCAACAATATGTTCAGGGACTCAAACAGGAAATTGTCACTGTTATTAAATAAGGATTTATCAAAACTTGGTTATTACCACTGATGAAAAGCATTATCTGGCAAAGCCGCTCTCATGTTTTGTTTGATGCCATTCGGTCTGGACTTTTGCCTGAACAGGCCAATGGGGGCAATGCATACGATTTTCATGCAGCAATGACATTGAGTCGTAAATTTGGTTTGCGGGTTGATGAAGTTGCCGTGCTGAAGAAAGGCGATTCATTTCGGTCGTATTGGTGGCGAATGGCCCACCACAATACAAATGCTGAAGTAGTTATTTGTGAGCCATCTCCTATTGTCTTTGGAAAAAGAAACAAGAAGGCAAAGACCGTTGCAATGGTTCATCACATTGATGATGACCTTGCTAACTCATCATTCAGGCACAAGTGGTTTTTTAGCAGGCTGAAAAGAAAGCTGGCAGATGTCGACCTCATAGTTACAGTTTCTCAGCACTGGAAGGAATATCTTGAAAAACTTGGTTGTAAACGAATAAAGGTTATTTATAATTCATTTGAGGAGAAGGATTACCTTTCCGAAAAAGGAGATCCGCAAATGTTTAAAAGTAAATATGGTTTTGTTTCCGGAAGGCCAATTGTCTACATTGGGAACGCCCACAGACAGAAAGGTGTATATGAAGCATATCATGCCCTCAAGGAAGAGGGTTACCAGCTTGTTATGACTGGATCGTCAAATCATGCCAAGGACCTGCCGGTAAAATTTCTTTCATTGGACAGGCATGATTATATCGCTTTGCTCAGGGCAAGTGACATTGTTGTTACATTGTCAAAGATGGTTGAGGGGTGGAATCGCATTGCGCATGAAGCCTTGTTGTGTAAAACACCGGTGATTGGTTCCGGAACCGGAGGTATGCAGGAATTGCTTGAAAGTTCAGGACAGCTTATAGTAAGAGATCCAAATTACCTTGCCGGGGGAATTGAAAAGGTATTGAATAGCAGGAAACACTATTCAGCACAGGGCTATGCGTACGTAAAAAAATTCGACAATCAATATTTCGAATCAGAATGGCTCAAGGCCATAGAAGAAATAATCAGGGATTAGCATGTGTGGAATCAATGGCATATTTAATTATTCAGGAAGTTCAATTCGTGATGAACAGTTACTGATTCATAAAATGAATCAGTGTATTGCTCATCGTGGACCTGATGATGCAGGAACCTGGAATGATAAAGACAATAAGATTTTCTTAGGGCACCTTCGCTTAAGCATCATTGACCTTTCTCCTCAAGGGCACCAGCCGATGGAATCCGGTACCGGAAATACAATTGTATTTAACGGGGAAGTATATAACTACAATGAAATTCGTCCACTGGCAGGCGACCGCAAATACCAGAGCACGAGCGATACAGAAGTGATGCTCTTCCTGTACGAAAAGTATGGTGAACAATGTCTGCAGTTCTTTAATGGAATGTTTGCTTTTGCATTATGGGATGAAAAAAAAGAAGAACTATTTCTGGCACGGGACAGGGCGGGTAAGAAACCCCTTTATTACACCACTCAGGGGGGGGTATTTGCTTTTTCTTCAGAGATCAAATCTTTATTGAGCCTTCCCTGGATAAAGACAGAATTGGATGAAAAAGCTTTTTATCATTTTCTGACTTTTAATCAGCTGGCTCCGCCGCTGACGATGTTTAAGAACATTTTTAAATTTCACCCCGGCCACAAAATGGTAGTTGGAAAGTCCGGTATTAAAAAGTATGAACGATACTGGGAGGTAGAATATGCAGACTTTTCAAATGAATCCTATGAGTCGCTGGAACAAAAAACATTTGAAGCACTTGAGAAAAGTGTGAAGTACAGGATGGTGGCTGATGTTCCTGTGGGAGCATTTCTTAGCGGTGGTGTTGATTCAAGTGCTGTTGTGGCAATGATGAGCCAGCAAAGTTCATATCCTATTAAAACGTACTCCATCGGTTTTGAAAACCAGCCCGACTATGATGAGCTTGAATTTGCGCGAAAGGTTTCAAAGCAGTTTGGTACAGATCATTATGAAAAAATAGTTTCTGCAATTGAGATTTGCGACTTTGTGCCAAAAATAGTTGACATATTTGATGAGCCGCTGGCAGATTCAACGAGCATCCCGATTTACTTCCTCTCACAAAAAGCAAAGGAAATGGGAACCAAAGTTGTTCTCACGGGTGACGGCAGCGATGAAATATTTGCAGGTTATCGCAGTTATTCAAGGTACCTCAAGAATTATCCTCTCTTCCATGCTTACTCTAAATTTCCGGCTGTACTGAAAAAGATTATTGCATCCTCCTACCAGCTCATTGATGATACGTCTCCAAAAAGTGAAATGCTAAACCGGGCAGCGATGAACCAGGAATTTTTCTGGGGAGCAGCACGGAGCTTTAAGGAAAATGTCAAGAGGAATTTTCTCAGCAAAGACTTTTTGAACAGGTCGCATGGTTGGAATTCTTATGAAGTTATTGCAGATTACAAAATATTGTATGATGCACTTCATAAGGATAATATGCAAGATATAGACTGGATGTGCTACCTCGGTTTTAAAATGAATGATACCAACCGATACTTGTACAGGTCAGACAAACTGGGCATGGCTCATTCCATTGAAACCCGGGCTCCTTTTATGGATTTCGAGTTGGTTAATTTGGCGTTGAGTATTCCCGGAAAGTTCAAGATGATGGGAGGAGAGCCGAAGTATATACTCAAAAAATCTTTGGAGCGTATACTGCCACAGGACATTCTTTATCGGAAAAAGATGGGTTTCTCGGTTCCATTGAAAGAATGGGCAGGAGGGATGATGACCGATTATGTTGAAACTCATTTACGTGAATTTTGTTCCAATACAGGGTTGTTTAATGAAAATGGATTGAAAAAATTGGTGAGACATATCAGGAAGGGAAATCAGGATTCAACAAATGATTTGTGGACAGTTTATTTTTTAATGGCTTGGTTTAAAAAATGGATGCATGTCTGAAATAAAAAAAGTCCTTCTTATCTCAAATGTTCCGCAAACCTACCGGATCCCACTCTTCAACGAGATTGACAGGCAGTTGAAGCAAAAGGGAATTGAATTTAAGGTGGTTTTTGCCTCTGATGGATATAAACGTAGGAAATCAAAGATTGATTTTTCTGAAATGAAATTTCAGTATGAACTTCTGAAGTCGTTAAAGATAAGTTTTGGAAACGTGGAAAAAACCATGTTTACATATAGAGGAATCAACAAAGTAATTTCTAAATACAAGCCTGACAAGATCATTGTAAGCGGATTCAGTATGGCTACAGTAAAGATTTATTTCCGGTCTTTCTTTTATAAAGTCAGCTATGTAATCTGGAGCGGTGCACTTGACTTTCCGGGAAGGTTCGATTCGGTTTTTCGAAAATTCGAGCGGAGGTTGCTAATTCAACGCGCATCAGCTTTCGTTGCATATGGGTCGCGTGCCAAGGAATACCTTGTAAAAATGGGAGCTCCTGAAAATAAAGTATTTATTGGTGTCAATACGGTGGATACCTCTTTTTTTTATAATGAGACAAAAAGGATACGTGCCGGGCTTCAGCAATCCGAAAAAAAGCATTTAATTTATATTGGTTATTTGGTTCCCAGGAAAAATGTCGGGAAACTAATTGAAATAATGCAAAAACTTTCTGAAAAAAGGAAAGATTTTGTGATTGATATACTAGGTGATGGCAGTGAAAAATTGATGCTTGAAAAAATGGTTGAAGAGAAAAATCTAAGGGATGTTATTCACTTTCATGGATTCATTCAGAAGAATGATCTGCCGATGTATTTTGCAAAGAGTTCGTGTTTTCTTTTCCAAACTGACTTTGATATCTGGGGCCTTGTACTCAATGAGGCGATGGCGGCCGGTGTCCCTGTACTTTCATCTGTAACTGCAGGTGCGACATACGACCTAATTACTGAAGGCAAAACCGGATTTTCTGTAGATTATAATAACACGGCAGATGTTCTTACGAAAATAAATTTGATACTGGATAACGCTGAATTGGTAAAGCAAATTGGAAATAGCGCGAGTGAGGCGATTGAATTAAAAGCAAATTTAAAGGAGAGCGCAAAAGGCTTTGTTGATGGCGTGACTTTGTAATAAATCAATTCGCAGTTTGTTATGGCAAAAAAAATATTTACAACACCTGTTATATAAACCAGTATAGCAATGAGTTTTAAAGAATGGAGAGAATGGTTTAAAGAACTTCCCTGGACGGTGAAGTGGTTTGTAGTTCTGATTTTACTCAGGCCGATCATAGATAATTTTTATAAGCTCAAAGAAGTAAGTCCCTTTCTATCGCCGCTTAATATTGTAGGCGTATTAACTCCTATCCTTATACTAATTAGCATTGCTTCAAAATCATCTACCGGGAAAACTAAATCCAAGGCAGTCATTTATTTTTATTTTTTCGGATTTCTTGTTATTGTGAACTGGATATTACTGATGATATTTTATACGAAGATTTCTGTGGCCGGTGACTTAATCAAATCTATGATCCCGCTGTTTTTGCTTCTATACCTTCAGTATGCGATCAAATCTCAACGGGATCTCCACGGATTGATGACATCTTTCATGTATTCAGGTATTTATCTATTGGTTCTGCTGCTTTACGAAACCTTTTTTGGATCAATAAGCGGAGTTACTCTAACGGAAGGTCGTGGCGGGGGAGAACGGTTGCTTGGTTTTTACAATGACATGATGAATTATGCTATTTATATTGTCGGCGCATTGCTGATTGGTTGTTATTTTTTTCTAAAAAATATTTTTTCAAAAGTAAAATCAAAAAATTATGTATTAAAATTTGCTGGCCTAATTGCTTTTTGCATGGTTGGATTGATGGGTATTAAGCACGCTTCAACATGGGCTGTTTGTTTACTTATTTTTGGGCTTATGTCATTTTATAACCTGAAAAGTATTAAAGGGTTTTTTGCAGTACTCTTTTTGATTATGTTCTTATCTGTGTTTTTCGGTGAAACCATTTACAATGAGCAAATTGAACCGCTGATCAATAAGGAAATAAATGTCGCAAGCGGTGAGTCGGAAATCGAAGGGGGATTAAACGGGCGGATTGGCAGATGGGAAAGGTATTTTGATGTTTGGTTTTCTATGCCATTTTACAGTCAGCTATTTGGAGTATCAACTTCAGGAAGCAAGCTGTCGCTAGTAATGTGTGGCGCCGGTATGCACAATGATTATGTGCGACTTCTTTTTACAACCGGAATTGTTGGCATAACTTTTTACTTGTTGTTCTTGATAGTGATAGTATACAGGGCAATGTATTTCAGGATTCCTGAAAAATTTCTGATTCTTGGAGCTATAATGGCACTCATGCTTCATTCAATATCTACTGTTCCACTTGATTATTCAGCCTATTTATACATCTTATTTTCAATTTTTTGTTTTGCATTGTTGCCGGTCAATGAAGCTTACAGGCCTTATTCGTGGAATAGAAGAAAAAGAAAAAAAATACAGGTAAGGCCATTAAGCATAAATGAGCCTACGCCAACTCTAAATGTAAACAGTTGAAATAAGTATCTAAATATTTTATGAATATTTTTACCGGCAATTAATTTTCAATGTTTAATATTTTTTTTCTACAAGAACTTTTTCCTGCGTAATTCCATCTGAAGTAATAATACTCAATATGAAAAAATCATTCGTTCCGGTAACATCGGGATCAATGTCAATGGTCATCTCATTTCCGTCTATTGAGAAATGATGATCTGCCTGTACCTGCTTTCCATTCCTGTCCTGCACAACAGCACTTGTTCCATTCATCGAATCTCCGGGCTTCGTGATATGGATTTTTCCCGGTGAGGGATTGGGAAAGAAAGTGTATTTCTCAGGTGATAAGTCAAAATAGACATGCATTGGACTGGCATGTATTGATTTTCCGTTAAAATCTGTTTGCCGCAGTCTGTAATAAGAGTGTCCGTGTAATGGTTTTTCATCTTCATAATGATAGAAATTGTATTTGGTTGTATTACCATGCGCTATGAGAGAAGATAATGAATCATAGGTTATGCCGTCTGCAGATCTTTCAACAGTGAAATAGTCACTATTGCTTTCAGAAGCAGTGATCCAATCACAGAATACCTTTTCGCCGGATTTTTTTGCAAGAAAACTGACCAGATCAACAGGTAACGTTGCAGGTGGAAATCCGAGTGCGAACTTCGTTTTAAATGTTGTTATCGTTCCTGAAGTAATAAAGCCGGTATTGTTCGCTGAGCCGGATCCTCCGTAATCGGCCCACCTTTCGTTGCCGTCATCGTGGGCAACAATAACCCTGTTTCTGTCTGTTACTGTATCGTCGAGGTCGTAATATAATGTCATGCTTGCGCCGGATAAGTTTGAAACGTTCTCTCTTTCAATGTTCCAGTATCGCGTAAATGATACCTTATTAATTGTATAAGGTAAGGCATAGTTTAAGTCATTAGCAGATGCATTGATCATTTCGCAATTATATGTTACCTGGGTGCTATTGGTATGTGTTACATTCAGAATGGCAGGCCTGTAATCATCGTCTTTCCCAGCAGGGAAATTACGTGTTGCCGGATAACCCGATGCTATTGTATGAATCATGGGACCATCCACAAATGAATTGATGCAGCCCATGGTAGCATCAGCTGTACTGGTGCATGTAATGATCTTTGATGCCGTTGTGTGGAGCAAACCTGAACTCATTGTTAGCAGATTGGATACACTTTCTGCGTGGTCGATGGTTACACCACCTGGATTGGAGATCGTGAGATTGTAAAAAACTGTATTGGAAGTGCCACCGATAGTTTGTGCTTCGGTGCTTCCCATCACAACTGTTCCTGTTCGCGCTGAAAGTGAACCGCTATTATAAAAACCACAAACACCATTGTAGGTTGCAGTTATCGTCATTGTTTTACTATCATTGTTTGTTCCTCCATACGAACGGTTGTCGAATATTTTTCCGGTGTTGATCTTTAAACTCAATAGTTTATAGTCTGAAGAAGTGCCATTTGATGGAGCCAGCGTGATGGTGTTTCCTGCCGGGCCTGCAATTTCGAAATTAGGTTGTGTTACACCGGCATATGGAATAAATGAAAATGTTTTGTTGTTTCCGGTGGTGGAATTTCCAAAGTAAACAGTTCCTCCAAGTGTGGTTACCGTTCCGTTATTTCCGCAAATGCCCCAGTCAACAATGGATGAACCGGAATTGTTTGGCGACTGCATTGTAATGGTTCCGCCGGTCATATAAAATTCGCTTGTGGATACATCATTGATGAGAAATGGCTCAACGATGGTACCTGTGCTGCCGCTGTTCAACAGAATGGTACCTCCTGTCATCCTGAAACTGAATGGATCTGATCCTGCTCCTGTAGCATATGAAATTCCACCATAAGATGTCAGCGATCCAGATGATATTTCTAGATAAGGTATGTTGGTGCCATTCTTATCATAGCGTAAACCGTTATTGCCGGCAGTGCTTCCAATGAAGACCTGTCCGCCGGTGATGTAAAGGGAGCCATAAAGGTTGGTTCGGTTTGCGTTTGATGAAAACCACATTGTTCCTTGCGGGATTTTAAAGACCATATTCTGGTTGATATTGAAATCGCTTGAACTTCCGCTGTTAACAGAATAACTTCCACTGTTATTGTGAATATAGGTTCCTGTTGTTCCTGCCAGGGTGTTGATGGCACTTTCAAAACCTGAAACCTGAACTTCTGTAATTACCGAAGAAGATGATTTGTTGATTGTTACATTATTCAATGCCCATGAACCAGATCCTGAGACATAGGTGTTCGTGGATGTATTGAATGTGATGCTTACAATGTCATTTGCATCATAGTAAAGATCAACAGTACCGTTGTTTATGAAGTTACCTCCCAATAGTAAACTGTGTGTACGACTGTTGTTCGAATTGTAGATAAATGAAGCTCCCTGATTTACCGATATATTTCCGGTTACAGTTAACGTGTAAGCACCACCTCCTGAATATTGTAAAGTGCCTGAGCTTCCCTCTCCGATGTCGATTTGTGTGCATGCACTGGAGGTGTTTATTGTCACAGTGTAGGTGTTTCCGATCTTAACCGTATCGCCGCTAACCGGGAATGCCGATGCTGAACTGCCGCCATAACCCGCCGTGGACCAGGTTGAACTGACATTCCAGTTAGCACTGCTGCGTGAATAATAAGTGGTTGCTTTGGCTGCATATGACAAAAGAAAAAAAGCAGCGAAGAGCAAGTGGCAGTGCCAATTACCAGATTCGTTGAATATTTTTCTTCTTTTATACATGCACATTCTCTTATTTGGAAAAGGCTTGATGAAAGAAGCCTTCCTTGTAATGTATAAAGATCAGTGTTTCGGGGGAGCATCAATGTTCACAAATGATACAGAATTACATATGTAAGAATTATAGAAGTACAAATACATGCCGGTTCAATTTCTGTCCTGCAATGCATAACAGTTTGGAGCAGAAATGATAAAACTGTTGAAAACAGGCATTGAAAAACTGTAAGGAAAATTTATTAATCGATTGTGTTGCGCTGATAATTTCAGAATGTGAACAGAATTGAAATTCTATCTGATCGAAAGAATTCCTCGCCTTGTATTAGGCGAGACCGGGGTGAATAAAAATACAGGCCACTATCCCGATACCTGCCCGACTGCCCGCCCGGATGAATCGGTCGGACGGGCGTCATTCAGGCGGGGTTATCGGGAGCACTCATTCACACGAATCAATATATCAATACAATTTCGATTTGTGATAATTCGTGCAATTAGTGGCAAGATACCTCTTCTTGCCTTAGGCGAGGTCATTCATTCAATCTAAAAAACATCAGATCACCTGAAGCACCTCAATTGCACGGTTCACACTTTCCACATTCTGAATAGTCAGTGAAAGTTTATTCCCTTCCTGTTTCAGTTTGCAGCGGCTGCCATTCTCTTTTACATACTGCATGATTCGGCCAAACATTTCTGAATTGTAAAAATGACTTGCAGGGTTGTTCACAAAGTAGCCGATGAGCCTTTTATTCCTCAGGGAGATCTTTTCAAACCCAAGTTTGCCTGCTAGCCAGCGCATGCGAATGGTTGACATCAGTTCACTCGCCTGTTTAGGCAAAGGACCGAAACGATCCTGTAGGTTTTTTTCAAATGTTAGCAGGGATGCTTCATCCGACAATGCATCTACTTCTTTATACAAAAGCAATCGTTCGCTAACGCTGTTCACATAATTGTTTGGCAGCATGATCTCAAGGTCCGTTTCGATTACACAATCACGCACAAATGGTTTGGCTTCTATTTCTTCTTTGAATAATTCAGAGAACTCCGTTTCTTTTAACTCAGCAATGGCTTCATCAAGGATCTTATGGTACATTTCATATCCGATCTCACTGATGAAACCGCTTTGTTCTCCTCCGAGGAGGTTTCCAGCTCCGCGGATGTCAAGGTCGCGCATGGCAATATTAAAACCGCTTCCCAGATCTGAAAATTCTTCAATCGCTTTCAGGCGTTGCCTTGCTTCACTCGTGAGAACTGTCATTGGTGGTGTAAGCAAAAAGCAATAGGCGTGTTTATTTGACCTGCCAACCCGTCCACGCATCTGGTGCAGATCGCTCAGCCCGAAATTTTGTGCCTGGTTGATGATGATCGTATTGGCATTTGCAATGTCAAGACCGCTTTCAATAATCGTGGTTGAGATCAGGACATCGCTCTCTCCGCTGATAAAACCAAGCATAATCTCTTCCAGCTTTTCTCCATCCATTTGTCCGTGCCCCACTGCAATGCTCACCTGCGGACAAAGCTTCTGGATCATAGCTGCCATATCGTGGATATCACTTACCCTGTTGTGGATAAAGAAAACCTGTCCGCCCCTTTCTACCTCAGTATTGATGGCCTCGCGGATGAGCTGGTCATTGAACACATGAATTTCAGTAGTGATCGGAAATCTGTTGGGTGGAGGCGTATTTATTATGCTCATGTCGCGTGCGCCCATCAGTGAAAATTGCAACGTGCGCGGAATGGGTGTGGCCGTAAGCGTGAGCGTGTCTACATTCACACGTAGCGCACGCAGTTTTTCTTTTGCTGCCACACCGAATTTCTGTTCTTCATCAACGATCATCAGACCGATGTCTTTGAACTTCACATCTTTCCCGAGCAAACGATGCGTACCGATGATGATGTCGATCTTGCCTTCTTCCATTCGCTGCAGTGTTTCCTTTTGTTTTGCTGCAGTCTTGAAACGGTTAATGTAATCGATGGTGCATGGAAAATCCTTAAGCCGTTCTTTGAAAGTCTGGTAATGCTGAAGTGCAAGGATGGTAGTAGGTACAAGCACAGCCACCTGTTTGCCGTCATTTACTGCTTTGAAAGCAGCACGCAGGGCAACTTCTGTTTTTCCGAAACCTACATCGCCGCAAATGAGTCTGTCCATCGGAAATTCTTTCTCCATGTCTTTCTTCACATCGCGTGTTGCCTTCACCTGGTCGGGTGTGTCTTCATAAATAAAGCTGGCCTCGAGTTCTGTCTGCATGTAGGTGTCAGGATTAAATGCAAAACCCTTTCTTGCCCTGCGCTGCGCATACAGTTTGATCAGGTCTTTCGCGATGTCTTTGACACGCTTCTTGGTTTTTTGCTTTAGGTTGCTCCATGCAGCCGAACCAAGCTTGTGCAATGCCGGTGCAGTGCCTTCCTTGCCTGTGTATTTTGCAATGCGATGGAGGGAGTGAATGCTGACATAAAGAATGTCATTGTCTTTGTAGATCAGGCGTACCGCTTCCTGCGGGGTTCCGCCGGCATCTATGATCTCAAGCCCTCCATACCTGCCGATGCCATGATCAATGTGTGTTACAAAATCTCCCGGCTTCAGTGCATATAATTCCCGCAATGTAATCGCTTCACTCTTGCTGAAATTTTTCTTTAAACGGAAACGGTGATAGCGGTCAAAGATCTGGTGGTCAGTATAACATGCCAGTTTCAGGTCATTGTCGATAAATCCTTCATGCAGAGAAAGTGGGATAATGGTGAACTCCACCTTGTTGTCCTTCGGATTTTTTTTCTCCAGGTCTTCGAAAATAGAGTAGAGGCGTTCACTTTGCTTTGCCTGGTCAGCAAGGATCAGGTTCTTCAATCCTTTTTCACTGTTTTGCTGCAGGTTTTTTGT
>CAYHHK010000046.1:0-4937 GCA_964356415.1 uncultured Flavobacteriales bacterium | reverse complement strand
GCAAATTTTGCGTCTTTGAACCAAAGCGAAGCGCTTTCAGGAATGAATTGAAAGAATGACGTCCTGCTTTCTTTCAGTAATTGCGTTTGTACATTCGGAATGATGGTAACACGATTCATTGCCTGCACACTCAACTGTGTTTCCGGATCGAATGTTCGGATGCTTTCTACTTCATCGCCGCCCAGTTCAACACGGTATGGAAGCTCATTCGCAAATGAATAGATGTCAATGATCCCCCCGCGCACGCTGTATTCTCCGGCCTGCGCAACAAAGTCGGTGAACTCAAAACCGTGGTGTTGTAAAAACTCATTGATGAAATCAATGGAGACTTTTTCTTTTACCCTGAGGTCGATCGAATTTTGTTCAAGATTTTTTTTCGTCACTACTTTTTCTGCGATGGCTTCCGGATACGTAACGATCAGCTGCCCGGAGGAACTCTTATTGATCCTGTTGAGTACTTCTGCACGTTGCAGCACGTTGGCATTGTCTGGTTCGTCTACAAAAAATGTTTTTTTATAAGAAGCAGGAAAAAGCAACGATGCATTTTCGCCAAGTACATTGTCCAGGTTATTCTGAAAATAGGCAGCTTCTTCTTTGTCGTTGAGAATGAAAATATGGGTTTGTCCGGATTTACCTGCTACCGAAGCGGCAAATAGCGCCCCGGCAGAACCTGCAAACCCCCGGAGGTGAATCCGGTGAGCGGATGATTCTGATAATAGTGTTTCTACCGCTTGTACCTGGGGCTTTTTACTGAAAATCCCCAACAACTCTTCACGCGTCACAAATCTAACTTAATCAGGAGGCAAAGGTCGGAAGAAAAGTTTGATTGCCGTAAAGTTGATTTAGCTTTATTACTTTTACTTCCGATGAGGAAATTCATTTCCATTCCAGATCCGGCGCCTGATTTTGAGGCCAGGCTGCTTGCTTTCGTTTCACAGCGGGAATTGGCATGTGTGCTCAGGAGTAACCGTGCCCTGTTTCCAACAACAGATAAATATTCCCGGTTTGAATGGTGCGTGGCAATTGACGCAGTTGAAGAAATGTATGGCGGCACTTCAGCATTTGAATCGGTCAAAGAATTTCACAGCACGAAAAACGACTGGCTTTTCGGTTTCCTCACCTACGATCTGAAGAATGAAATTGAAAATCTGAAATCGGAGAATCATGACGGCCTTGATTTCCCCGCATTGCATTTTTTTCAACCGAAGTATATTTTCCTGAAGGATGAAAATGGATTGCAGTTGGGTATTTGGGAAGAAAATGATGACAAAACACCGGTCAATAAGCTTATTGCCGATATTGAGGCTACCCGAATCAATGATGACAATGAAATGAATGTCACTGTCAGGCCAAGAGTCAGCAGGGAAGACTATTTAAAAAATATTTCAGAGATAAAAAGACATATTCAGCAGGGCGATATTTATGAGATGAATTATTGCGTGGAGTTTTTTGCGGAGAATGTTACTGTCAGCCCGGAAACGATCTATGAAAAGCTTACAGAAATTTCCCCGATGCCTTTTTCATGCTATTATAAAAATAACGACAAGCACCTGGTATGTGCAAGTCCTGAACGTTTTGTTGCCGGGCGAGGAAAAAAAATAATCTCTCAGCCGATAAAAGGAACTGCAAAAAGAGGAAGCACAGATGCTGAGGATGAACAACAGATTTTAAAACTGAAGAATGATGAAAAAGAGAGAAGCGAAAATGTCATGATCGTCGACCTGGTGCGCAATGACCTTTCGAAAACTGCCTCCAGGGGAAGCGTCAAGGTGGAGGAGTTGTTCGGGATCTATTCGTTCCGGCAACTTCACCAGATGATCTCTACCGTCGTTTCTGAAAAGCGCGATGATGTTCACTGGACAGACGTGATCAGAAATGCTTTTCCAATGGGTTCGATGACAGGCGCTCCGAAGATCCGTGCCATGCAATTGATCGAAGAGTTTGAAACAACAAAACGAGGATTGTATTCAGGCGCTGTTGGATATGTTACTCCTGCCGGCGACTTTGATTTCAATGTCATCATCAGAAGCATTCTTTATAATCGGGCAAAAAAATATTTGTCTTTTATGGTAGGAAGCGCAATTACAATCAATGCCGATGCTGAAAAGGAATACGATGAATGCCTGCTGAAGGCGGGTTCTATGATGCTGGCGCTTAAAGAAAAACACGAAAAAATAAACTGATGGAATTGCAAAAACGGTTTGAGGATTTTATCAGGGAAAAACATCTTTTTTCAAAAACTGAAAAGATATTGCTGGCCGTGAGCGGGGGAGTGGACTCTGTCGTAATGGCTGAGCTTTTTCACAGGAGTAAATTCAAATTCAGCATTGCCCACTGCAATTTTCAGCTGAGGGCAGATGAAAGTGAAGCCGATGAAATGTTCGTTAAAAAACTTTCGCAGCATTACAAAGTTCCTTTTTTTACGATCCGGTTTGAAACATCTGAGGAAGCGGCAAAGAACAAATTATCCATTCAAGAAACTGCAAGAAAGCTCCGGTATGAATGGTTTGCTGTGACGATACAAAAACAGAAATACGATTACATTGCAACAGCCCACCACCTCAACGATAGCATAGAAACATTTTTCATCAATCTGTTGCGTGGTACAGGAGTATCCGGTTTGCGGGGAATACAACCCATTATCCAAAAATCGAATACCATTCGTCCGTTGCTGTTTGCCACAAAAGCAGAACTTGAAAAATTCGCAGCAGAGGAAAAGATCAATTTCAGGCTGGATCACTCCAATGAGACCGACCTTTATTTCAGGAACAGGCTTCGGCATCATCTCATGCCTGTGCTGCTTCAGCTCAATCCTCAGTTTGAGAAAATCATGGAGCGCAATATGGCAAACCTTGCTTTTGCTGAGAGCATTCTAAATGACAGCATTCTCAACGGCTTTCTTGACGGCTTCAACAAAGAAGATGTCAATGCAACTCTGGAGATCAGCAGGAAGGATTTGACAGCAAGTGGATTTCCTCAGGAGATGTTGATGGCAGTTGTTCAGCCTTTTGGTTTTAACATTTCCCAGGCAGAAGATATCTGGAATGCGCTTTCGCCGGGGAAGCAGGTTTTTTCGGGAGAATATGTGCTTACGGCTGACCGGGGCAAAATTATCCTGACAAGAAATAACAACAATGATTCATATATTGAGACCATCGGTGTAAAGGACAAAACCTATAAGGGCTCAGGGTTTCAGCTTAAGCTGAGCATTCGAAAACCCACTAACAGGGAGCAGGGCAAATTGAAACTGCAGTTGCAAACGTTTAACCTCGACAGTAGTAAGTTGGTTTTCCCGCTTACCATCAGAAAGTGGGCAAAAGGGGACTGGTTTTTTCCCCTTGGAATGAAGGGCAGGAAGAAATTGAGCGATTTCTTGACAGATAAAAAGGTTTCCCGTCCGGATAAAGAAAAAACATACGTACTTTTGTCGGGCAAAGAAATCGTATGCGTTATTGGTCACCGGATCGATGATCGTTACAAAGTGACTGATACAACAAAAGAAATTTACCGGATCGAATTGATAAAAAATGAACACTGAAGAACAACCCGTTTTTGAAGAAAAACAATACCTCGGCTACAATGGACTGAGTATGATGCGCAGGTTGCTGCTCGGTCTTTTCTGTTTTGCTGTGTACTGGTGGAAAACACAAAACGGAAAGAACGGCGACCTTTTTTTCTTTCTCGGAATTGCAGTGATTGTGCTCTCTATCATTTTGTTTTTTGTTTTACACATTAAGATCTCCGTCTATAAACATTTTATTTTACTCGATGGTTTATGGACTACCCGCAAAGTAAAAATTGACCTGAAAAAAATAGTCAAAGTTGAGCGTACCACGTATAGCAAATACCTCCTCAACAATCCTGTATTCAATCTTCACATGAAAGGGATGGTCAGATTCTACACAGGCGGAAATGATTGTGTTGAAATTACAGACAATGATGGACAACCATACCGTATTGGTACACAACGACCGGGTGAGCTTGAGTACATCCTGAAAGGGCTGACAAAAAAGAAAGATTAGATTTCGCTCCTGAACTTATCATCTGACAAATTGTTCCATTAAGAAGGCCGGAGCAATAATTGATAAATAGAATCAAATCAACATAAAAACCAATCACCTATGAATTTCAAAAAGTTTCTCCCGTGGATCATCATTGCAGTTGTACTCCTTTGGTTTATGAGTTTGTACAATGGACTGGTAGGCAGCCGCGAAGCCGTTAACAGCAAATGGGCGAATGTAGAAGCGCAATACCAGCGCCGCAGCGACCTTATTCCGAACCTGGTAAGTACCGTTAAAGGCGCAGCTGATTTTGAGAAATCCACACTTGAGGCAGTGATCAACGCCCGCGCAAGTGCAACACAAATAAAAATTGATCCGGACAATCTGACACCTGAAAAACTTCAGCAATTTCAACAGGCGCAGGGACAGGTAAGCTCAGCATTGGGCAGATTGCTGGCAGTCGCTGAAAATTATCCTCAACTCAAAGCTGTCGGAAATTTTTCAGAGTTACAGGCACAATTGGAAGGTACTGAAAACAGGATCAATGAAGCGCGCAGACAATTCAATGAAGCTGCTCAGGGTTACAATACAACCAGGCAGAAATTCCCGCGCATAATTGTGGCAAGTCTATTCGGCTTCAAGGAAAAACCTTACTTCCAGGCAGATGCCGGATCTGAAAAAGCTCCTGCTGTGAAATTCTGATGGTAAAAGCGGAAGAATATTTTACTGATGACATCAGTGGTTTAGTAAATGAGGCAATTACTGCCGCAGAGAAACAGACTTCGGGCGAGATCAGGTTGTTTATCGAGGACAATTGTAAGGAAGATGTCCTTGACCGCGCTGCATTTATTTTTCATGAATTGAAAATGGACGCAACCAGGGAACGCAACGGCGTCCTGTTCTACCTGGCAATGAAGTCACAGAAGTTTGCCATCC
>CAYHHK010000045.1:9705-28007 GCA_964356415.1 uncultured Flavobacteriales bacterium | reverse complement strand
AAACCGAAAGCCCCCTCCGTTTTACCGGAAGGGGCTTTGGTATTATTAGTTGCTGAATGAAATCTTACTCAACAGTAACTTTCAGAAGCTGCGCCTGCTCACCTGCAGTCTCCATGCGCACAAGGTAGATTCCCTTGGCAACACTAGTCAGATCAAGCTCATGCATGTTGATGCCTTCAGCTGCAGATACTTCATCACTGATGATGATTCTGCCTGTTACATCAACCACGCTGATCACATACTTAGCTGAATTCACTGATTCAAACTTCACAGTAGTTTTGCCACTGGTTGGATTTGGATAAAGGCTCGCAGATGTTCCGATAGTCTCACTCACCTGTGACTGACGGCAGGTTACTGCCACAGCAAGATTTCTGCTGCCGCTTGTTCCGCAATCATTCACGGCGGCCACTGTTACGTTTCCGCTGGTTGCTCCCCAAAGAACTGTTATACTTGATCCATATGGAGGTACACCTAAAATGGTAGCACCTGCCGGTACAGTCCAGTTATAGCTGGTAGCTCCTGCTGACCCACTTGTTGAATAGCCTTCAGCTGCTCCGTTACAAACACTTTGGTTACCTGTGATAACACCCGGCAGAGCCGAAACACCGTTCACAACAAGCGTACGTGACATACCGGTACCGCAACCATTCGTTGCAACAACAGTCAATGTGCAGGTAGTAAATGCAGCAGGGAAGTTAATGCTGACCGCGCTCAGGTTATTTGGTCCGGAAACAGTTGCTCCATTGTTCGCTGTCCAGAGGTAACCTGTTGCCTGGGCTACAGGAAGTATTGAATAAGAAACACCTAACTGTCCGCACTGACCTGTTGTTGGTCCACTGATGGCTGAAGGAGTACCCGGAGTACCATTGGCAACACCTTTGCAACGCAAGGTGCTTGCATTTCCGCAAATGCTCACTGCTGATACGCAAACTGAAGAACCTGCAGGTATTACGGCAGGGAACAGAATGCTGCAACTGTTTGCACTCGGGGTAAGAACAGCTCCCGGAACAGTACATGTCCAGTTATAGCTTGCCGCGCCTGATACTGCAGGAACCGAGAAGCTGACTGAATTGCCCGGACAAACATAGCTAGGTCCGCTCATTATTCCCGGTTGTGAAGGCGTACTGCTGATGCTCAGGTTACGTGAAGCACTATTGAAGCCGCAGTTTAGGGAAGCGTAAACACTCAGTGTTCCGCTGATCCAGCCTGCTCCAAAATTAACGGTAATACTGTTTGAAGAAGAAGTAAACGTAGCACCTCCGCCATTGATACCGGCAGCTCCGGTGATCGTCCATGTATAAGTATCTGCACCTGTTACGGCAGGCACGCTATAAGTTACGTTGGTATTAGGGCAGCCGATATTTGCTCCGCTGATGATACCCGGTTGTGAAACTTTAGCACGCACCCATGTACAGATGGTATTGCTCTGTCCGCAGGCATTGCCACCAAACGAACAAATGCTGTATCCTGAATTTCCGGCAGGAGGAGGAGTTGCAAAAGTTACAGTTACACTTGGTGTGCTGGTCTGGTATGGACCAGGGTTACCATTGAACAATGCACCTGAGGGTCCGCTCCAGGAATAATAAGTAGCACCCGCAACAGCATTGGTTGTAAATACTGCACTGCTTCCATTACATCCAGCACCAACTGATGCGGTGTAATGGCTTGTTCCGGTTGGAGTACCTGAACTTACAGTAATATCAATTGAAGCACATGTTGTAGGTCCGCAAGTGCCTTCTGCCCTTACAGTATAATGATGTACTCCAGTGCTGGTCGGAGTAATGTTTACTGATGAACCCGTGCCCCTTGCAGTTCCTGTTCCACAAGCACCTGTACCTTCATACCAGTACCAGTCTGCATTGTCACCTAAACTTCCACCATTAACACTCAACGTTACGCTGTTGCCAAGGCAGATGTTGTTTACACTGTTTGTGGTGATATTGGATGTTGCACTTGTCGGATCGGTAGATGCAAGAAGTGCATTTGTAATTACAGAGTTACTTACTGAGTAACATCCCGCAGGATCAGTATAAGTTACACTAAAGATATCTGCGTAATTTATAGTTATAGTTACATCTGTTTCTGAAGTACTCCACAACAGATCGCTGCTATAGTTCTGCACTGTAAGCGTTGCTGAACTATAAGTTGCTCCGCCATCGCTAGAACACAGATTGATTGGACCTGCAGGGGTAACGATTGGAGCGTTAGGTGCCTGTGATTCAGTAATCACCTGTGACATGTGTGTTAAACAGCCATGTACATCTGAAGTTGTAAGACTATACGTACCACCAGTTGAAACTGTAATCAGCGAAGTAGTTTCTGTGGTGCTCCATGAATAGGTTTGAGCAGGACCGGTTGCTCCGAATATATCAGCTTGAAGATCGGAAGTTGTTTGCCCTGTACACAAGTTGGTACTACCAATCACTGTAATAGTTGGTGGAACTGTATCATAAACATGTACCGGAATGTCCTGATGCGAGGTACATCCGCCTGCACCGGTAGTGGTGACCCGATAGGTGATAGTGGAATTGGTTGCTCCGCCAACAGTAAAACTTGTGGCGCCTGCACCTGATGGTCCACCCGGTGTCCACGCATAATTAGTATATGTTGGATCTGTGCTGGCGTTCAACGTTACACTGCTTCCCGGACAATAAGAAGTAGCACCGGATGGAGTAATGGTCACCTGAGGGATTACATCAATGGTAACAGTAACATCAGTACTTGCAGGACAACTTCCTAAAGTAGCAGTTGCAGTATACGTTCGGGTTATTGAAGGGTGTGCATAAACCGAATCCTTTAGAGAACCCGCAACATAAGGTGATGTCAGCATAGAATCATTAAATAAATCAATAACAGGGCTCCATACGTACGATAGTTGCGTGCCTCCAACCAATCTCATATTAGGACGAACACTTGCAGTTAAGGATGCGGTTGCAGCATTAGAAGGGTTGCATGCATTCGTGGCATCGGAATAAAACCAAGCATGACTTACAAATAGTGTATTGCTTTGATTTGTTACAGCATTTTGTGTATAATTAGAGGTGTTGCAATCTGCTCCGGTACAGTTGGTGCAATTACTGAATGAAGTTTCAATAATCACGTTTGAAGTCCCATTCCAATAGAAGGGAGTTTGGAAAGTGTGTGTATTGGCTGTATACCCTCCTGCTGTAGGAGTGAAAGTAGCAATTGTATAAACCTGTGTCATTCCTGTTGCAAAAGTTGTTGTAAGGGCTGTGAGCGCTGTATGCATTATTTTAATTGTAAAATTAGCATAGCTGGCGGCATTGGAACTTACTACATCGAAGGCCAGAGAAGTTATATTACCGGCAGATAATCCAAGGCTTGTTAACTCAGCGACTGTAATCAGCATCTGATGCCGTGTTCCGGTATAATACCCGCCATAAGGTGGCATATTGGTGGTTGTTGAAACACCATTTTGCACAGTGCCGGTGCCAACAGTTACAGTATTGTTGGTTGAGCTGCCACTGGCTTTTAATTTGACAGTGTCATCTTCACATAATAGCGAACTTGCCGGTGTTATAGCAGGTGCTGCCGGAGCAGGGTTAACATTCACCAATACTGTTTCAACATTAACACAACCGGCATTAGGGCCTGCAGTATTATCCGTGGCGGTAACTGTATAGGTGGTAGTTGATGACGGGTTAACTGTCACGCTGCTACCAGTTAAATTTCCTGGATTCCACACATATGTATAATCAGGATCATTCGGACTGGTTGCAGTAAGCGTTTTACTTACATTAGAGCAAGTGGTCTGAGTAGGAGTTACGGAAATGGAAGGAGGAGTAGTTACAGTTGCGATCACAGCTACGCGTGTTCCCTCGCAACCAAATCCGGAGAATGGAATGGTCATTCCGGGATTAATCGTTCCGATTGACAAATTAATTATTGCCCAATCGGCAAGTGTGTTGTTATCTGAAGTTCCCTGGCGTGAAACACTTTGAGTTGCCAATACAGTGGTCTGGTCAACTCCATTCCCCGTCCATTTTGTACCCGGGGAAACGGTGTATGGCCCTACTATTAAGCTAGTGGATGAAATGGTGGCAGCAGGCCAGTTCAAAGCAGCAAAGTCAACGATGTTTCCGGCATTATCAATTATGATTGCCCAGCCAGCAAAAGTAGGTCCTGCTCCCGGATTCCAGAGTATGTTGCTTCCCCAATAATTTGGTCCGGCAGCATTATCAGTCCAGTTCAATATTGCACCCGGTGCAAGCATTCCGCTTAGTACCTGAATATTTGCATTTACAGAACTAAAAACAGAATAGCTATTGCCAACCGCTACTCTCCAACCTGTTACATCTACAGCTGCAGGAGATACGTTTTGAATTTCAAGCTGATCATTTCCTCCCAGGTCGAATTCAGTAATTGCTATCGGAGTTCCTCCGCTTCCGCCTCCAGCATTTGCTGCAACATAATAGGTTGTAGTGGTTGAAATGCTCGGAGTCGGAAAAGAAGTTCCTGACCAGATTGCTGCACCACCGGCTGGTGAGTTGTACCAATTCAGCGTAGCACCTCCTGATGCCGTTGCCTGCAGCGTAACTGAGCCGACACCACAACGTGTATCAGGAGTTGTACCTGTAATCTGCGGGTTGTTGACAGTTACCGTTTCAACATTTGAGATTAACGAAGTTGTCTGGCAACTGACAACCACTTGGTAATAAGTAGTTTGTGTTACTGTCCCCGGATTATAGATAGCCGTACCACTACCGACATTGGTCCATGGTCCGCTGGCGCTTACTGTTGAACTCTGCCATTGAATGGCTCCACCATCTGAACCAGTAACTGTTAATGTCGGGGTTCCTGAAACGCAAAGAGATGTTTGCGAAGCTACAACGGTACCTGCAGCCAGGGTAGCTCCTGTAATAACCTGCGCACTGTCCCTAATTACACATCCTGCATTAGGACCTGCGGTGTTATCCGTCGCTGTAACAATATAATAGGTAGAAACAGTCGGGCTTATTGGGTGTGGTCCGGAACCTGAGGCGGTAAATCCTGAAGGATTAGATGCCCATGCATAAGTATAATCCGGATCATTGATACTGTTAACTGAAATAGTGGTTGAACTTAGAGGACATATAGCAGCATCTGCAGGAATAACATTTATAGAAGGTGCAGGTGTAACAGTTGCAGTAACCATTGTTCTTGTCCCTTCACAACCGGTAGAAACTGACCAGTCATAGAGATAATAATAATAAGCTGATGTTGCACCACCAGAATAAGCAGAAGTAATGCTTGCCACACCTGATAAGGTATATGGATAAGTATATCCCGACCCCGACTCCCTGATAAAACCTGTAATTCCTCCACCTGAAGCAGCAGTAAACACGAGTCGGTGCTGGGTGCCGACAGGAACAAGGAAGTTCAGAGGTACTGTTGTTTTAATACCGGGTGATACAGAAGTAGGAACAGAAACCACAGTGCTTTGAAGAATCGTTCCTGCAGAATTTTTCAGGGCTATAGTTGCAGAAACGTTTCCGCTTGGAGTAGTTGCTACCGGATAAATTGCAACTGAAACCAAAGTAAATGCCTGACTGGCATCAAACATAAGTCCGATATCAGAGTAGCCACTGTTGGTTGTTGCTCCTACCCTGTTAGCCAAACCTAAACTTGAGGTGCTTCCTCCGTCTGAAGCTGCAACATAATAATCCGTAGTTGTAGAAATCTGTGGAGTGGTGTACGTGTTTCCTGTATAAAGCACTACCTGGCTTGAAGGTGAATCATACCAGTTTGCCACGTACCCAACATCAGGTGTTGCTGATAAATTAACTGTTCCATAACCGCAACGTGTATTACCATTTGCAGATAACAGCACAGGGTTTGCAATGATAACATTTACGACATTGGAGGTTGCAGTATTGCTGTTACAAACAGTCAATGCCTGGTACCAGGAAGTTTGTGTAACCGCTCCAGGTGTATAAGTTGAAGCATTGGTTCCGACATTTGTCCATGGCCCACCGGCGCCTGCTGTTGATTCCTGCCATTGAATGTCACCACCGAATACACCTACAGCATTCAATACAGGATTGCCTGTAACACAAGCGTTGTTTAAGGTTGAAGAAACCGTTCCTGCAATCGGCCCAACCGTAATATCAACCTGCGGATAAGCATCATTGCCCGGCTCACCATCTGCTGCCATAACTGTTGTAGCATTCAGGGAATAGGTTCCGTTTGCAGTACCATCAACAGTTGGTGAAAGCGAAACGTTCATTGTTCCGCCTGTAGCCAGTGTGCCTGAAGTAAGTGTAGTACTCACGGTGGTATTCACCGGTCCCGTAATCACACAATTCACAGTAACCGGATCAACAGTAAAATCGAGTAATTGTGTACCATAGTTTCTCAAAGTCACAATAATGGTTTCAGAACTGGTATAGCACCCTGTCGGAGCCGGACTCACAAAAGCAAACACACCAATATCTTTTGCAGCAACGGAAAATTCATAAGCTCCCGGGTCAGGTGCAGAAGGGCTCCTTGGAGCTCCTGTAATGTCTGTCAATAAACCAAGGGCTGTTCCTATATTATCAAGCAGGGTTTCGGTAGGTTTATAGTTACCGGCAGCAGGGTTGAAATACAATGGATCTGCACTAACACTCAATGCATCCTTCCCCGATCCTGATTGCCACAATGCCATTGTTGCATAAGCAGTACCGTTGTAACCAACATTATTACCCCCGCCGGCAGAGTTTACATAGATATTATTATAGTTGCTGGTGGCTGCAGCCGGTGTAGAGTAATACACTCCATACTTGGTTGCTGCACCACCGCGTTTTATTGAAATATTATTGTTTTGCACATCATAAGCAAGTGTTCCGGTTGCATATATTCCATATGTTAAACTGGCTGTAGTTGATGAAACTTGATCTAATGATATGGTATTATGATACGCCTGCCAGTAATCAGAACCGGACATGTACATACCATAAATGGCTCCGTTAAAATTGATATCAGAGATAAGATTATTGTAAAATTTATTCTCATTCCCTACGGATGCGTCAATGGTGCAATAGATAGAATATTGGGTTCCCGTGCTTGTTGGTGCGGCTTCCCAGGTTTTCCTGATCCTGTTTTTTTCCACCAACATGTTGGTGCCGTTTGTAGCAATGTAAATTCCGTAGTAAGTACTTAATGTTGTTCTTGTTGTTCGTTCAAGAATATTGCCTCTTATAACAGCGCCATTCTGATTGGTACAATAAATACCATATAAATATTGATCTCTGATATTGCAATTGATAACCTGATTGCCGGTAGAAGGTGATGCACTATTTCCTACAAGGCAAGTATTGTAATAACCGCTGAACATTGTACATCCTGTCATCACATTGTTTATTCCGCTAACCCCCGCTGTGGTTCCTGATGTTGCTGATCCGCTTATAGAAAAAGGAACCATAGTGGTTGCTGTACCGTTTGCCGGAGCATTGAATGTGCAATTGGTGAAATTATTATTGTCTGCTCCGTTCCATAAGTGACAGACCAATGCATATGTAGCTCCTGTACCTTCCATTACAAGGTTGTTTACATTTATATAATCTGCACCATTCAATGCAAATGTGTGCGGGGATGCAGCCAGTGTTGCACCATAAGTTAATGTTCTGCCATTCCCGTTAAAAGTTATTGTATTGACAGCGGATGAACCGGCAATAGGATTAATACTAACCTGCTCATTGTATGGTCCGCTTGCCGCGGCTACATTAAATACAACCGGTCCGGTGATGCCGCAACTCATTGCTGTAACTGCAGCATTAAAAGTCTGGAAGTTTGAACCACCGGTTGCAACAGCCGAGTTGATGGTATATGTCCCCGGGGCAAGTGTTACACATAATGCATAGCTGGTTGAATTGTTGCCGCTCACAGCATCAGCGCCACCGTTAACCGATAAAATATTGGCAGTCATTGTTACGGCACCTGTTAAATTATATTGCACAGAAAAACTTATATTTTGATTTGTACCTGCCGTAATGCTTAACCCCGTGAAAGATTCTGTAACCGGACCTGATCCATCATTATATGATAAATCCAAACTTACAATTGTTTGTGCCTGTGTATTTGCAATGTTAACTGTAATTGTATTTAAGCCACCGGTAGCGGGGCTTGTAGGGCTAATCCAGGAGATACCGGCATCAAGTCCGCCCAATGAGAATTCATATGCACCCATATCAGGAGTTGTCAGCGAACGTGGGGCATTATTAATATCAGTAGTCACTCCAACAGGTGTTCCATTGTCATTTACCAGGCCGCTCCCGGGTGTATAATCATTCGAGCCGGGGGCAACATAAAGTGGATCTGTACTTACGCTGTTTGCGTCTTTTCCTGAACCAGATTGCCAGAGCGCAAGTGTTGTGTAAGCAGTACCGTTGTAGCCGATATTATTTATCCCCGCTGCTGCATTAATGTACAGGTCATTGTAATTACTGGTAGCAATTGCAGAGTTGCTGTAGTAAACACAATATTTTGTTCCTGTTCCTCCACGTGAAATGGTGACAATGTTATTTCTTGCATCCACTGCCAGAGTGCCGGTAGCGTAGATACCATACGTAGCACTTGTGGAAGTTGAAGCTGTTTGGTCTAATGAGATCGTATTATGGTATGCCTGCCAGTAATCAGAACCTGACATATACATTCCATAAATAGTACCGTTAAAGTTGATATCAGAGACAAGATTATTAAAAAATCTATTTTCATTTCCAGCAGTTGCATCAGGGGTACAATAAATACTGTATTGCGTGCCGGTGCTGGTGGGGGAGGTAGCCCATGTATTGCGGATGCGGTTTCTTTCTACCAATACATTGGTGCAACCTGTACTTATATATAAGCCATAGTAAGTACTTAAACTGGTTCGTGTTGGCCTTTCCAGCGTGTTGCCCCTTAATACTAAACCTGTTTGATATAAACAGTACGTTGCATATAAATACTGGTCGCGAATGTTACAATCTATAACCTGGTTGCCAACACTATTTGCAGAACTGTTCCCTACAATACATGTATTGTAATACCCGCTAAACATAGTGCAGCCAGTAATTATATTATTGCTTCCGCTAACACCTGCAGTTGTACCTGTTGTTGCCGAACCGCTTATTGAGAATGGCACCTGTGTTGTCGCTGTTCCATTTGCCGGTGCATTAAATGTGCAATTGTTAAAGGCATTATTATCTGCCTGATTCCAAAGGTGACAAACCAATGCGTAAGTTGCTCCTGTACCTTCTACTATAAGGTTGTTCACAGTCATATAATCTGTTCCATTCAGAATCAGGGTTCCCGGAGCTGTACTTACTGAAGCAGCAAAAGTCAAGGTATTTCCATTTCCGTTAATGGTAATTGTATTTACTGAAGAGGCGCCTGCAATTTGCGGAAACTCTACCTGCTCAGTATATGGACCACTGCCAGGTACAACGTTTGCCACAATAGCACCGGTAATGCCGCATGCTAATGCATTCTTGAAATCTGTAAAGGTCTGGAAGTTTGTTCCGCCTGTAGCGAGGGCAGAATTAATCGTATAGGTTCCACCGGGGAAACCGGCATTTACGGTTACTAAAACCGGAACTGAATTTTGTGAATTCCCGCTGCAGGTAACTTCGCAACGATAGTATTGTGTGATCGTTGCAGGTGTGTTTAAGGTTGAAGATGTCTGGGATGAACCGAAATTTGTAAAAGGGCCAACGGCTGTGGGTCCTGTTTGCCACTGATATGTTTGCCCTGATCCGACTGAGTTACCCGTAAGATTCAAAGCGATGTTTGTTCCTGCGCACATTCCGGATGACGGCGTTGCAGTGGCGGATCCTGGAGTTGGAGGTGCGGTGCATGCTACAGCTGAAACAACATCAAGTCCCATCGGGGTATTTCCTGTATTGGTTGTTCCGGTTGCGGATGCGTATGCACCGTAAATGCGTTGCATTAATCCGGCATTTGTAATGCTGTTAACAGAATTTCCTCCTGATATTGACAGATTACTCTTTACTTCAATAATAAGAGATTGGGCAGGATTATATGCAAAAGGTGTTGTAAGTGTAATTCCATACCAGCTACCTGTTACAATACCCGTAAACTGAAATGCACTGCTTTGATAAACAGAAGTTAATCCTGTTATAAATGGTATAGAACCCGTTACCGCTGCAAATACATTCGAAGTACCTGATTGCGTCATTGATATTTCAAAATTTGGAGAGTAAACATTGGTTGCATTCACCGTTTGTATTCGAATATATAGCTTGGTAATGTTATTACCTGCACCTACAACAGTACCTGCGCCTCCTCCGGCTGTCGAAAAAACACCTGGAGCATAAATCCATTGCACCTTATTGCTTGTTATGCTATTTAATGGGAATGAATTGGTTGAAGTAGAGGGCGTTGCACTGTAGTAAGTAGGTGTGCCAACCTGCGACATTGCCTTGGTAATAAACAATCCCGATACCAAAAGCATTGTTAGCAAATAACGAAATGCCAGAGTTGACCGATAAATGTAAGATTTACTTTTCATATTAATTGAATTTAAAGTTAGTAATTATTTTTTTTTGAATTATTTTTTGATGATGATAGGGTAAATCACTCCATGTTGGATCAACCCGGTTGATTCACAGATTCGCAATGAGAAGTACAAACCAATAGCCATTGAAATTTTAAGTACAAATGTTAGTCGTTCTTAAAAAATGTTGCAGAAAAAATCATGCTTGCCCCTAATTTCTTAATTATGCATGAAATTTAATGTTCGAATAATAGGAATATTTTTCAATATAGACAATATAATGGCCATGATTTTTGCAATAATTTTGGCCAACAGCTTCTGTGGTTGGTGAATTTTTGATTTTATTTGAAATTAGATCAAATGTGATCGCAACAGCCCAAATTTGGAATTGATATTGTAATTTCTACTTTTGGATTCCTTTTTTCCATTTTGAATTCTTTTTTTTGTTTTTTTTCTGCAGATAGTTTTTGGAATTGATAAAAAGTCTAAAAAAATAACCTAAAAAAACACATTTATGAAAAAGAAAATCTTAATCATCACCTTGCTCATTTTATCAGGGTTTAATATCAGTGCCCAACTGAACGGCACGTACACCATAGGCGGTGCATCTCCGGATTATCCCACCTTCGCTGCAGCAGTGTCTGCACTCACATCTTCCGGTGTATCAGGAGCAGTAATATTCAATGTGCGAACCGGAAACTACCAGGAGAAAATTTCCATTCCTGCCATAACCGGAGCGTCATCATCAAACTCCATCACTTTTCAATCGGAGGTTGGTGACAGTTCCGCCGTTGTACTTGCAGATAGTGCAACCTCTGCTACAGGAAATAATTTTACACTGCAATTGACAAATGCCGATTATTTCACATTTAGGAAAATGACAATTCAGCGAAATGGCACAGGAACTTATGCAAATGTGATAGAGGTTTCCAATGGTGCTGTAGGGAATAAATTCCAGAACAACAGGATCATTGGTGTTACCTCAACTGTTTCATCAACTACCAATTCGCTTGTTTACTCCGCATCAGGAACAACTTCCAATGATTCAAATAATGTTTTCAGCAATAATTATTTTGAAAATGGATCTTACGGAATGTATTACAATGGTCCTTCCGGTACTGTGCTCGAAGGAAGAACTTCTATTACAAATAATATTTTCAGAAATCAATATGCAAGATCCATTTACATGCTTTACCAGTCGAATCCCACCATTGCCGGGAATGATTGCATGACCAATTCTGTCTATACCGCCTTTTATGGAATTTATATTTCTTCCTCGTTGAACGGTCTGGTGGCCAAGAATAAAGTCATTGTTCCTTCGGGGAGCGGTTATGGGATTTATCTCTCCTCGGTTGACGGAACTGCAAACACGCCTTTTAATGTCGCCAACAATATGATTCACCTCGCTGCAGCAGGAACTGCATACGGCATGTACCTGAGTGGTTGCACATATACAGGTCTATATTACAACTCTGTGAACCTGACAAGCACAGGAGCGACAACACGGTGTCTTTATATTACCGGTACAACCACCATCGGTGTGGATGTAGTAGACAATGTATTAGTTAACACTGGAGGAGGGCATGCTTATTATGTTGTTGGGACAGCTACTGCCGGAGTGCACCTCACCAATTACAATTGCCTATTTACCACGGGTGCAACGCTTGGATTCTGGACTACAGCGGTTGCTGATCTGGCAGCATTTCAGGCAGCGTCCGGAATGGAAACTAATTCAGTATCGGCAGATCCCATTTTTTATTCAGCAATGGATTTGCATGTAAGCGGTACAGGAATCAACGGACTTGGTGTACCCATTGCTGCTTTCAATACTGATATTGACGGAGAACCCCGAAGCGGATCCACACCGGATATTGGATCAGATGAATTCACTCCTTTATCTGATAATATCGGTGTAGTTGCCTTGGTTGCTCCTGCACTGGGCGGATGCGGCGATTCTTCTACTGCTGTAGCAATGGTTGTAAAAAATTTCGGATTGAATTCACAATCAAATATTCCGTTTACTGCAGAAATTACAGGGGCAGTAACCCAGACATTAACTGGCAATTATTTGGGAACTCTGGCAACAAATGCACAGGATACTTTTTATTTTTCTCAGACTATTGTTACGGTTTCAGGGGGAACGATCAACCTGAAAATTTATTCTGCTCTCGCCTCCGACCAATACCGGACCAATGATACCATCAATGCTTCTAAAACATTTTATGCTGTTCCCAACGCACCGGTCGTTGTTTCCCCTCAACAACAATGTGATAATAATGTAAATGTCTCTGCCACTCCTGATACGGGAAATGTGTTGTTCTGGTATGATCAACCAGGTGGTAACTTATTATTTATTGGAAATTCATTCACTCCACAGTTGAGCAGTGATACTACATTTTATGTTTCTCAGCATTTGGGAAGCGGTAGCAGTGGTTGTATGCGTATTAGTGAATGCGGACTGGGAGGTCCGGATTTTATTGAAATTGAAAATTTATCCGGTGTTGCAATCGATGCAACAGGATGGGTAGCAGTTGTCAGCAATTCCTATACAGACATAAATCTTGTCAATACAATTTCATGGAATCTTGGTTTGTTCAACCCGGGAGAGATACAATACAAGTCTGATGGTACTAATGATCAGTACTGGGGAAACAATATCCTATGGAATCCGGGAAGCAAAAGCTGGGCAATGATTGTTGATAATGCGGGAACCATCATTGACTTTGTTGCATGGGGATGGACTGATGCAGAAATACAAACGCTTTCAACTACAGTAAACGGATTTCCGGTTACCATCGGACCGGAGTGGACAGGAAATGCACCGGTTGCATGTGCTGCACCGAATTCTGTCAGTCGCACAGGATCTGCTGATAATAACAATACAAATGATTTTGCCTGTGAAGCCGAAACTAAAGGGACACAGAATATAAATCTTTCCACCGCTTTCAATGATTGCGGAGTCGGACTTTGCGGAAGTATTCCTGTTCCGGTGGAAATCAACCTCGTGCCAGGTATAACGGTAACCCTTGGAAATGATACAGTGATACAGCCTCCGTTTTCATTTGTGATTGATGCCGGCGCCGGATATACTTCATACCAGTGGAGCACGGCTGAAACAACGCAAAGCATTACCGTGACTACGGGAGGAATATATTGGGTTGTCGTTACAGGTGGCCCGAACGGATGTTCAGCAACTGATTCGATACTCATAAATTACACAGTGGGCGTTGGTGATCTTTCCAATGATGACGGTCTTTTTCTTTTTCCAAATCCGGCATCCGGGAAGTTTGTAATTTCAGGATCGGTTCTTCAAAATCTGGATTACAAGATTTCACTGATGGATTTCAGCGGAAGAGATTTATTTAACATACCCACTCAGGAAAATAAGCATGGAATTTCTGTTGATATATCGGGCCTCGCTGAAGGAATTTATATGATGCAGCTAAAAACAAAACTATCGGTTTACACAAGAAAACTTATCGTTCAGTATTGATAACGGAAGGATACATTACCCAATAGTATCAACTACTGATTAAAAGAAAACCCCGATGGAAAGTCCTTCGGGGTTTTTTTGGGGTAATGTGGGCAATGATGCTTACTTTCCAAAGGCGCAGAAAATTATTCTACTACGGCGAATTTCTTCAGATACTTTTTCTCATTCACGATCATCTCCATAAAATAAATACCTTTTGTCATTCCAAGATCTTTTACTGAAAGCGAAAACTGGTGGGTTCCTTTTTCTTCCTCTGTATTCGACTGATTTAAAATGACCTGACCAATGTTGTTGTAAATTTTAAAATTCGCAGGAGCTTCATTGTTCAGTTCATATTGAATATTTATTATGTCTTTCACAGGGTTTGGAAATATATTCCATTGCAATTCAGAAAAATCAGAATCTGATGCATTGGTTTTGTATCCGTTCAGCCAGCAACCATGAATCGCAGAAACGCTCGCTGCATTTCCTGCATGCGTTGTTCCATATATGTCTTCAATTGTCCGGAGTACATTGTAAAGATTATAAGTTGTTGACACAGTTCCGGATTTTACCATTGGTCCGGTAAAAATGCATGGTATCCTGTTGTTGTAACTGCCATTGTCTTCATCAAAAATGAGTATGAACAAACTGTTGTGAGTCTTTGCCCATTGAATGTAACCATCAAGGTTATTGTGGAACCAGGTATCACCTGTTGAGATGGTTCCATCATGCATGTCATAGTCCTGATCCGGAACCACAAAAGAAACGGTAGGCAACGTAGCGTAGTTTGTTGGAAAGGCAGTGAAAGGTTGATTCAGTGTTGACGAAACCTGATTTGTACCGGTTCCCATCCAGTTTGCAACGGGGTTGTGCTTGCGCTGGTATTTTCCTGAAGTAGCACCGTCGTATCCTACGCTTGGAAGTGTTTGGGAATATGTAATGAATGTCTTTCCGGCATTGATCAACTCACGCGCAAGATTTGGTGTTGTAAAATGTGATGATGGAAGGTTGTTGTTGGTGATACCTTGATTACTTCCTGAAAACAAATCCAGATAATTGGGCTGACTCGGATGTTCAATGCCATACATCTGAGTGAATGAAGTACTCATGGCATCAGCAGCCAGTGCATTGATGTAAGGTGCTGAAGAGCTTCCCATGATCTGTGAATAGCCATGATTCTCTTCAATTAAAATTACAATGTGATCCGGAGTTGGTAATGAGGTAGCATTTGCTGTGGTGAAAGTTGCAGATGATGTCCAGCTCGAAGTTCCTCCACTGCATACAGTTTTTACCTGCCAAGCATAGGTAGATGCGGCTGCAAGACCGGTTAGTGTTTTTGAAGTAGTAAACGATGTGGTTGAAGTCCAGGATGAGCCACTACTTAACTTGTATTGAAGATTGTAGCTCAGCGCTCCTGTTACGGCTGCCCAGCTGAGCGAAGCGCCCGAACTTGTGATGGAAGAAGTTGATTGACCTGTTGGAATGGAACATGTCCCGCCAAGGGTATTAAAAGTCATTGGAGAGCTATATGACCCACCCTGACCGTTCATGCAGTAGATCCTGATGAGCCATGAATAATTTGTGGCTGCAGTGAGGCCGGTCAGGTTGATGCTTGTTGCAGTTCCGGGAGTTATCTTTTTAAAAAATACAGTGTTTGGAACTGAAGTAACATAATATCGCAGCAGAAAGCTGTCACAGGGAGTTGAACTCCAGTTTAATGTAGCAGATGTAGTGGCGATGTTTGTTGTTGTGAGGCCGGTTATGGATGCGCAAAGCGTATTGAAAACAATTGTTGTACTATATGTGGAATTGGAACCGTTGCAATTCGTCCTCACTTTCCAATCATAGGATTTGCCGGGAGTAAGTCCTGATATTGAGAGCGAGTTCGTTGAAACTGTTGTGGAAGTCCAGGTAGTTGTGCCTGTAACGCGGTATCTAGCATAATAGGTAACGGCATCTGATGTTGAACCCCAGTTTAGTTTTGCTGTGGTTGAAGTAATTAAAGTTGTACTTAACCCTGTTGGTGTTGTACAGGAATATGTTTCTGCTGAGATATTCATCAGTCCGATTGTTAAAATCATCAATACCCTGAATTGTTTGCCTTGTAATTTCATACCTTTTCTGTTTAGTGTTAATAAAATTTGACTTCTTAATTCAGTTACTTATAGTACCTGAAGCCTAATAAACACGGGAGGTTTCGCAGATTTATCTAATGCAAAGGATCAGAAACATTCTGTAGAAAAATTGTTACCGTTTGTTATTGAAGGTAAATTCATGTTGCATCCAGAATGCTGCCTGCGAATGAAGAGAAGATTTATCAGATAGAATTCCGGTACTTGTTTCTTAAGGATACCTTGTTGGTTTCCCGTTCATGTAATTAATCAGGGAATTGCAATTCCATCAAAACAATATCATTGCCGGTAATTACTGCAACGGCACCTGACATGGAAATCTTTAGACGAGAAAGGCACTTAAAATAGCTATCAGATAAATTTAATTTTTCTGGCGGCAAAAAAGCACATCTTCAGCAATACCATTCCATTCCTGAAACGTGAAATGTTTGTGCTTCCATAGGTCCGTTCCCTGTACCTGATGGGAATCTCAATGATGCGCAGGTTGAGCTTGTATGCACCAAAGATCAAATCGAAATCTCCGAAGGGATCAAAATTGCCGAAGAACTTCTGGTTGCTCACTAGTTTCTGATAATCTGTTTTAAAGATGACCTTGGTTCCGCACAAAGTATCTTTTACGGGTTGTTCTAGCATCCATGAGAAAACAAATGAGAAAAATTTATTGCCGAGTAAATTGAGTAATCGCATGGCACCACTCTCCATATCATATACAAGGCGTGAACCATGAATGAAATCACCTTGTCCTGAGGCAATGGCATTGTAAAATTTGGGTAGCTCTTCAGGTGGCATTGTGAGGTCTGCATCCAGGATCATGAATATATCACCTGATGCAATACTGAATCCTTTCTTAACAGCATCGTTTTTTCCTTTGCCTTCCTGCTGCGTGATCTTTATGTCATGGGTTGAAGCGTATTTCTTCTGAATATCCTGAATCACTTCCCATGTATTATCTGTCGAATTTCCTTCAACAAAAATGATTTCCTGCCTGCTTCCAAATTTCGGAAGGCGCATTATTGCATTTTCAATGTTGCCTGCCTCATTGCGTGCAGGTATGACAATCGATACAGTATATTTTTTTTCAATATCCTTAGTCACTACAGGAATGGGTTTGGCAAATGTGAAACTGTTTAGTGCAAGCAATCTGAACAATGGCATTCTCACAAGAAAACGGTTGAGAAAAGGGGAGAGGAGCGGAATGTAAAAGGGGAACATCATCGTCCTTACAGTCCGATATGTTTCAAAACCTGAAAGTGAAAGCAGATTGTGGATATCCTGCTGCAACAGCCAGTTTTGATCAGGCGTTTTTGTTTTGATTCCGATTGTCTCGGCAAATTTTACCAGGGGTTCCCACAAAAAATTATAATAGGTAATGATGACCTTTGTCCGGGGGTGACAAACTTTATGCAATTGCTGAAACACTGATTGAACGTCATCCACAAACCCGATCAGATTTGAAATGATGATCAGATCAAACTTCTCATCAAGCTGAATATCCTCTGCAGCCATCACATGAAAATCAACATCCTGAAAGCGGCCACTTGCCTTTTCAATCATCTTGCTGCTGAAATCAATGCCAACTTTTCTTTTTCCTTTGATCTCGTGGATAAGCTCACCTGTTCCGCAGCCGATTTCAAGCACTGAATTTTCTTCGTGGGAAAAATAATTGCAGTAACGGGTGATGCTATTCCAGTAATAGGAATGTTTCTTGCGGTCTTTTACCCGTTTTGAAGCAAGCTTGTTGAAATATTCGAGGTATCGCAATTGTATTATTGTAGCAGGGTTACTAATTTAGTGAAATAGCTTTCCTTGAAAGAAACACATTGGTATCGCTAAAGTATGAAACAGGAATTTCTTTGGCATCTTGCTTTGAAAACAAAACCGGAAAACCGGTATCAACTGAATAAATATTAAGTCCAAGAGATGTAATAAATTCAATTACTTTAATTGCTGAACTTCCCGCTTGTTGCAAGCCATATGGCCATAACTCCATTAATAAAACAATGTCGTTGTTATTGCGAAGCGTTCTCTCCATCCCTCTCAATGCTTCCATTTCAAAACCCTGTATATCCATTTTGATAAAATCAACTTTGAATCTGCCATTCACAAAATCATCAACAGATGTTTTTTCTACGGAATATTTGTCTCTATAGTTTTCAGGTTCATAAGTGCGATGATCAACGTTCAATAAGTCAGATGTATATAATGTTAGTTTGCCGCTTGTTGC
>CAYHHK010000045.1:0-9605 GCA_964356415.1 uncultured Flavobacteriales bacterium | reverse complement strand
GATGATATTTCAGCGATTAAAAAAAACTGGGTCGTGAAACAGGGAATAAGCTCTTTCCCGGTAATCCTTAAAACATCTTACCGTTTCGGATACCGTGCCAGTGATGACGAACTTTATCGCCCACTTCCATTGATGATTTATGCTACCCTCTGGCAGTTTTTTCCCGGAAATCCTTTCCCCTTTCACCTGTTAAATGTACTGCTGTATGCAATTACCGGGCTCGTATTGTATAATCTCCTGAAAAAAATATTTAAAGATGTACATCCGCTTTTGCCTTTTGTTGCAACGCTATTGTTTATTGCGCATCCCCTGCATACTGAAGTTGTCGCCAATATAAAAAGCCTTGATGAAATTCTATCATTCCTTTTTGTTTTGTTAACGGTCGGTCAGTTATTCCGATATATTGAGAATATGAAAGCAGGCAATTTATTGTTAGCCTGGTTCTTGTTTTTCCTTGCCTTCTTATGCAAAGAGGGTACAATCGTAATGCTGGCTGTGATCCCATTGATCCTGGTCATGTTTTCCAATGCTTCGAGAGGAAAAATTATTCAAATCTCTTTGCTGCTTACTTCTGCCGCAGTTCTTTTTCTTGCGCTTCGAGCAAATGCACTTGGTGGGTTAGCAACAGGCAAAAAATTCATGCTTCAGGAGAATGTACTGGTGTCGGCTCCTGATATTGGTATCCGGCTTGCTACTGTGTTTTATGTTATTTTTCAATACTTCAGGTTGATGCTGCTTCCATATCCATTGTCATGTGATTATTCTTTCAAAGAAATGGGACTTTCATCGTGGGGCGAACTTACACCTTGGATATCATTGATTATTTATATAGGGATCCTGGTATTTGCAGTCATGTCCTTCAGGAAGAATAAAATCCTGGCATTTGCCATCCTGTTTTTTCTCGGCACGATTGTTCTCTATTCAAACTTATTGATGACCATTGGATCTCTTTTTGCGGAAAGGTTTCTTTATGTTTCGCTTTTAGGATTTACTATTGTCGTCTCCTGGCTCTTGATGAAGTTGATGAATGTGAAACAGTCAACTCTGGACAAAAAAAGCGGTGATGTAATTTTCAATCGTCAAAATCAAAAGTTGCTTGTCTTCGTTGTTATTCTGCTAATTCCTTGTTCATACATTACCATTGCACGAAATGCCGATTGGAAAGATACAGTCACATTATTTTCAAAAGATATAGTTAAAGCTCCCGAAAGTGCATTGCTCAATTACAATTATGGCAATGAGTTGAAGGCTGAATTGGCAGCCCGCGAGCCTGATATCATGAAAAAGAATGCAATCCTCGAAAAGGCAATTGTTCACTATAAGAAGGCGCTTGAAATCTATCCCGGTTACGATGAAGTACTTGAGCAATTGGGGCTTGCATATTATTACCTCGGAAAAGACAGCGACGCATTCAATTTTATATCAAAAGCCATTGAGGCTGATCCTTTAAGATCAACTGCCTATAATAGTCTTGGTACATGGTATTTCGAAAAAACCAGGAATTATGAAAAAGCGCTGGAACTTTACCTTTATGCGGTTAAGCTGAATCCCAATTACATAGATGGATGGAGAAATACCGGTGCTGCCTACGGCACGCTGGGCCAATTTGAAAAAGCACTTGATGCATTCAACCGTGTGCTTTTATTAGATCCTCAAAATGTGACTGTGCTTAATTTCATGGCACAAACCTATAAAGGTTTGGGAGATCAGATTAATGCAGATGTTTACGCGCAGAAAGCAAAGGCAGCAGGAAAGTTGAGACAATGAATTTTCAATATAAATTTGCCAGATAAGATAGATTTGAATTATGGGTGGGAAGCATCATCATAAAAAAATAAAAGGGCAGCCGCCTGAAAAGAGTATGGCTCACCCTAAAGCTACTGAACCTATAAATAGCAACGGGAACCTATTGTGGATTGGCGCAATACTGCTGCTTACTTTTATTGTTTTTTTTCCAACCCTCAACAATGCACTCACCAACTGGGACGATCCGCATTATCTCAATGATAATCCGCTCATCCGGAGTTTGAGCGGGCAGAATATTAAAAAAATTTTTACTGAAGTCTTTTTCGGGAACTATCAACCGCTGCACATCTTCTCCTATGCCATCGAATATCATTTTTACAAACTGAACCCTGTCGGCTATCATACGACGAGTGTCATCATGCACCTCATGGTAACATTCCTTGTTTTCAAATTCATTTTACTTCTTTCGGAGAACAATACCATTGCATTGATCACTGCCTTACTCTTTGGAATTCATCCCCTGCATGTGGAATCTGTTGCATGGGCTGCTGAGCGAAAAGATCTGTTGTATGCAATGTTTTTCCTTGGTTCAATGATCTGCTACATAAGGTATATCAAAGAACAACAGAAAATAAAGTTCATCTTTTTTGCTTTTTTGCTTTTCGTTCTTTCAATCATGTCGAAGGCAATGGCATCATCGCTGCCTCCTGTGTTGATTCTCATTGATTATTTCCTTGGAAGAAAATTCAACACGAAAATTGTCCTTGAAAAGATTCCATTCTTTGCGATAGCCTTGTTGTTTGGTTTTATTGCCGCACATACCGCTTCTACTACAGGTCAGGTTTCGCTGCATGTCTTCAATCTCTTTGAAAGAATCCTTTTTGCCAACCTGAACCTTTTATCCTATGTGGCAAAGTTGCTGGTTCCGTTTCAGCTTTCGTCTTTCTATCCTTATCCGCACAGAGTAGATGGCCATCTTCCTTATTATTGTTACATCGCGCCATTCATCGTCATTGGTTTGCTCATACTGATCATCCGTTCTGTAAAGAAGACAAGGGTGATTTTATTCGGAGCAGGATTTTTTGTGGCTTGCATATTTCTTGTGTTGCAGTTATTTCCGGTCGGACCAACAATTATCTCCGAGCGCTATTCTTATTTGCCTTCCATTGGTTTCTTTTTTGTGATTGCCTGGCTTATACAACAAGCTATTTTGAAGCGGCCAGCTGCCAAAACTGCAATGTATGCTGTCCTTGGCGCCTATTGTTTGTTCCTATCCGTTACAACCTATGCACGTTGTGATGTCTGGAAGGACAGCATTACACTTTGGAGCAATGTACTCAAGCAGTTTCCGAATGTGGGTGTTGCGCTTAACAACAGGGGAAATATTTATGGCAAGGAAAAAGGAGACCTTGACAGGGCAATGGTGGATTTCAACCGGTCAATACAATATGATCCTTCGTATGAGAATGCATATGTAAACAGGGGAATTGTTTATTGCATTCGCGGAAAGTTTGATTTTGCCATTCCTGATTTCAACAAGGCGCTGGAATTAAAGCCCGATTACTTCGATGCAAGATTTAACCGGGGGATTGCTTATACGCAGACAAATGAATTTGAAAAAGCAATTGCTGATTTCGACTACCTTGAGAAAGACAACAAGGAAGATGCAAGGATATTCATGTGCAGGGGCAGGGCATTTTCATTAAGCAAGCGATATGATGAGGCGCTCAATAATTTTAACCGAGCCATTGAGTTAAATCCGGAGTATCCTGAAGCATGGTATAATCGTGCTTCAGCGAACTATAACAAAGGGAGGTACAAGGAGGCGTATAGCGATGTGATGGAAGCCGCCAATCAAGGGTACAAGGTCGAACAGAATTTTTTTGAAACAATTAAGCAGGCCGCTGAAAAAAATCCGCAGTAATTTTTTTTGGCCTAAAATACTTCAAGGATTTTTGTTTTGCTTCCCCGGAATTCAAATGAATCTCCTGCTTTTTTTTCAACTATCTCCAGGGCTATTGGTGCGGTAGGCGAGAGCATTACAACTTTTTTATTTACTATGTCAATGATTCCAAGTCCAAGAGAAATAAAAAAAGTAATTCCTTCACATACTACCACGGAACCCGGCTGAGCAGAATCAAAAAGTTTTTCCGGAGAGAAACTATTCACAAATGCCAGATCACGCTGCGCTTCTTCAAGTTGTTTTGCATTCATGTCTCTGCTAAGCTGACCCATTGCCCGCGAAGTCTCATACTTGTCACCCGCCGAACTCTTTTCCTCGCTGTTTGCTGCTTCCTGTGCCTGTTTCATGGCCTGATCCGCCACGGCAATTCTTTTTTCCAAAATTGAAATGCAATGATGCTGCAGTTCTTTTTTGAATTTTATTTTCTCTTCCTTGTCTGTCACTACCATAATTTTTTTTTCGCACATCTTTATTCTTTATTCTTTAATCCTACTTCCTACATCCCTTTCCCCTTCAAACTCTCCACCGCCAGCCTGTAAGAATCCAATCCAAAACCCGTGATCACGCCTATGCAGTTTTTTGCGATCAGTGAAACATGCCTGAATTCTTCACGTGCATGAATATTTGAGATATGTACCTCAACTACCGGAGTAACGATAGCAGCAACTGCATCTGCAATGGCAACAGAAGTATGCGTGTAACCTCCAGCATTCAAAATGATTCCATCGCCTGAGAAACCGGCCTCATGTAACTTGTTAATTATTTCCCCCTCAACATTGCTTTGGAAATAGTCAATGTTGATGCCGGCATTTTTTTTCTTAAGGTCACTTAAAAAATCTTCGAAAGTTATGGATCCATATACGTGTGGTTCTCTCTTCCCGATAAGATTCAGGTTGGGGCCATTAATTATGAGGATATTCATATTATGTAGTCCTGTAGTTGGTTAAACAATATTTGAATTTAGCGAATTCATTCAAGGGTGCTATAGATTCAGATGTTATGCAAAGTAACCCAATTTATTCAAAATCACTTGTGTATAAATCTTTTTTCCTGATTCAATATGCTTCCTGAATGTACGCAACTTGTGCATTCGTAGTTTGTAAACTTTTCTGATGTCGTGGCAGGGGTATATCAAAGGATTCAAAAGTTATCTGAAGTTGGAGAAATCGCTGAGTCAAAACAGCGTGGAAGCTTACATTCATGATATTACCATGCTTGATACTTTTCTTGAGATAAATAAAATGAAAATACCGCCAGCTGAACTTCGTCTGAATAATTTGCAGAGTTTCATTGCATGGATCAACGGACTTGGCATGAGTGCCTCCAGCCAGGCCCGCATCATCAGCGGCATCAAAGCGTTCTTTAAATACCTGGTGATGGAGAACCTGATCGTGAACGATCCTTCTCAGTTGCTCGAATCTCCTAAGCTTGGAAGGAAATTACCGGATACGCTTTCGGTTGAAGATATCAATAACCTGATCGAAGCCATTGACTTAAGCAGCAAGGAAGGCACCAGAAATAAAGCCATGCTGGAAACGTTATACAGTTGCGGGTTACGCGTGAGTGAACTTGTTAACCTGAAATTGTCGAACCTGCATCTTGAAATAGGTTTTGTGAAAGTGCTCGGAAAAGGCGACAAGGAAAGGCTCGTTCCTATTGGAAATGTTGCCATAAAATTGTTGCGGATATATATTTCTGAAGTCCGTGCTACGCAAACCATTCAACAGGGAAATGAGGACATTGTATTTCTGAATAACAGGGGCGCAAAATTGTCACGGGTCATGATATTCACTATCATCAAACGACTTGCTATGAAGATCAACCTGAAAAAATCTATCAGCCCGCATACATTTCGCCATTCTTTCGCAACACACCTGATCGAAGGCGGCGCTGACCTCAGAGCTGTTCAGGAAATGCTCGGGCATGAAAGCATTACGACGACAGAGATCTATACACACCTTGACAGGGATTTTCTACGTTCCGCTATTATCAGGTTTCATCCAAGGTCTCAACCGAATTAACGAAATTTACAACATTGAAAAAATATATAAATAAAGACAGATGCCTTGCTGCAGTTGCAGGTGGCGCTGTCATGCTTTTGCCTTTTTTCTTTTTTCAGGCTTCTTCCCCAACGGCAGCTCAGGAAATCGTTTCTATGTATTCAAATGATTATTACTCCGCAGGCGATACGCTTCTTTTCTCAGGATATAAATGGGTTACAAAAGAAAGCAATGAAAGACATACCGGCCCCGGCAGGAATTTTTTTGCCGGTGGAAAGGAAAATTTATGGGTAGATGACCAGGGAAGGATGCACATCAGAACTACCCATCGCAATGGCAGATGGTATTGTGCTGAAGCGCGCCTTGCAGAAAGTCTGGGTTATGGGAAATATATTTTTCAGCTGGAAGCCAATCCTGCAAAGCTAGACAAAGACCTCGTGGTTGGATTTTTTACCTACGACCATGATGATTCCCTCCACCATCATCGCGAGATAGACATTGAATTTTCCACATGGGGCGATGAGAAAAATCTGAACTCTCAATATGTGCTCCAGCCATTTGAAGTTGCTGAAAATGTGCACCGCTACCAGACAGATCTTTCCCGCGCAACAAGGCATGAAATCGGCTGGAAAAAAGGCCGCATCGATTTTTTATCAAACTATGTAACTGTTCGTAACGATTCCGTTCAGTTGGAGAAATATGCATCCTGGTCTTATAAACCGCATCCGAAACTGACAAAAAATCAAGAAAAATTTTCAATGAATGTATGGATATTTAAGGCAGATTTTCCAAGCGACTTCAACGATTATGAGTTCATTGTTTCAAAGTTTGAATTTGTTCCATACAAGTTTCACCAAAAATTCTGATTTATTTAAAGGCGGTTTTTTCGATTTAACGCCTAATCGTTTCAAACTTTTTCATTGCGGTTGCCTGCTATGGCCACCTTCAATTTTAAAAATGGTGAATCAATCCGTTGTTTTTTTTCTGAAGAAAATGAAATATATTTGTGTTCTATGAATTACTAAAAAAACTCAAATGAAAAAGAAATTACAATTCCTCTTTACACTATTAATGTCTGCAGCAGTCTCTGTGTATTCGCAAACATATTTGACACAGGTTAAACCGGCTGGTAGCAAAACCTGGGGCTATGCTAATCAGAAAGGCGATGTTGTTATTCCTTCACAATATGCCAAGTGTTATAAATTTTCTCCCGAAGGATATGCTGCAATCTATGATCAGCAGGAACGGCAATATTATTTCATCAATACGAAAGGTGAAAGATTAAACACCGAAGTAAAAGGCTTCAAGCTGCGTGATGGTTTGGGTTTTGATGTAGAAGGTTTTAAAAGCGGAGTTGCCATGATAAAGATCGGCGAAAAATGGGGATACATCGATACACAGGGTAAACTTGCAATACCTGCTAAGTATGAAGATGCGAATGATTTCAACGACGGCTATGCTGCTGTAAAAAGTGATGGTAAATTTCTTGTTATTGATAATAAGGGGAATGAAAAAGTTGTGGATGGCTCAAATATCGTTGACATAAAAGATTTTTCGGAAGGGCTTGCTCCATATAAAACAACCGACAAAAAAACCGGCTTCATAGGAACCGATGGAAAAATTGCAATTCAGGCGAAATATGAAAGTGTCGGATATTTTAAAAATGGATTGGCCTGGGCAAAGGAAACCGGAGGAATGCTCGGGTATATTAATCCCAAAGGAGAGTGGGTAATCAAACCGCAGTTTACTTCAGGAAAGGAATTCGATAAAGAGAGTGGACTTGCGCGTATTAAAAATGGAGACAAGTGGGCTTATGTAAACAAAGCCGGCGAAGTGATAAATGTAAATGATACAGAATCCTGGGGCGATTTTTCCGAAGGTCTTGCCGATGGTAAAAAGGGCGACAAAAAGGGGTTCTACAACAACAAGGGACAGTGGGTGATACAACCTCAGTTTGATGGTGTGCGCGATTTCAAAAATGGTTTTGCTGCAGCGAAGCAGGGTGACAAATGGGGAATAATAAACAAGGAAGGCAAATGGATGATACAGCCAACGTTTGACGGGATAAAAGACATGGAACTGGTGAAATAAAGTTTTAATCAAAAGAATTCCTCGTCTCGCCTTAGGCGAGGCGGGGTTGCATCAAATTTTTAGCCACTAATTTCACTAATTCACACAAATTATTATTATTATTAGTCACGTATCAATTAGTGATAATTAGTGTAATTGGTGGCAAAATACCTCGAAACTTGCTGCGGGGTCAACCATTCTCTTCTGGACTAAATATGATTCGTGCTTATTTAATCAAAAGAATTCCTCGTCTCGCCTTAGGCGAGGCGGGGTTGAATTAAAATTTCAGCCACGATCCCGATAGCTATCGGGATCACTAATTCACACGAAACATTATTACAATGCATACACCAATTAGTGATAATTCGTGTAATTCGTGGCAAGATACCTCGTCTCGCCTAAGGCGAGGCGGGGTCATTCATTTTTAATATTTACTATTATCTTTTTCATCTCCTGCCATGACAAGCAAAATGAAAATTGCAACAATCCTGACGCCGTGAATTATGATGCTGATGGGATCATGGAAAAGAACTGCATCTTCCCGGGTGAAAAAATAAAAGGCGCCTGGGGAATGCGCATTGATGAATATCCTTTGCAACCACAGAATGAAGGCCTGACTTATTCATTCGACATCAGGGATGCCAATTGTTATGGTCCTGAGAAAAGCTATAGATACGTTCAGTTTTATTCGCTGCAAAGCCCGTTCGGACCATCGGATTTTTGTTTACTGCTTAAGGGTTTTAATTTTGAGATCGACACCTCCATGCACATCACCTTTGCATATGCACTGGTGAGCGGTACCGGTTCATTTGCGAATGACCAGTTTGTATTCAATGGCACTCTTCACAGACTTGATGGAACAGATTGGTCGATGAAACTGAGTGGGGGGAAGTAGGAAGTTTTATTATTCCGCCAGTTTTTTAAGAAACGCGTCCTTTCTTCTTGTGGAAACCTCAATCTCTGAATGATCGTCCATGACCACGTATCCCCCCTTGCCTTTCACATAATTTTTTACGTAAGCAAGGTTGATGAGGTGGGAGTTGTGAACCCTGAAAAAATTATATTCACTCAGTAATTCTTCAAACTCTTTCAATGTTTTTGCAACCATCAGTTTTTCCTTGTCTTTTAAAAAGAAAGTTGTGTAGTTAACATCGCTTTCGCAACGAATAATGTCGCTCACTTGCAGGAATACAAGGCCATTCATAACCGGAACACAAATTCGTTTTGACTTTCCCTGCAGGTTGTTTAAAAGAACCTGTAACTTTTCCGGAGAGCTTTTCTTGGAATTTTTCTCATCTAATTTCTGAACCGCTTGTTTCAGATCGTCCGCATCAATCGGCTTAAGCAGATAATCAATGGCGCTGAATTTGAATGCCTGAATTGCATATTTTTCAAAGGCTGTTGTAAAGATTAAATCAAAATTTATTGAAGGTAATTGTCCGAGCAGATCAAAACCTGTTTTTTCATTAATATGAACATCCAGAAAGACCAAATCAGGTTGTAGCTTTTTAATCGCTGCAATACCATCCTCAACTGATCGGAAAGACTCCATCAGGTGAATGTTATCACTACAATGATCAAGAAGTAACGAGGTAAGTCGGCTTATACAATGCTCCTCATCATCAATAATAATGGCCCTTATCATTTTGCAAAACGAATAAATGGAATTTCATACAACTAAAAACTCAGTTCCAAAGGTAGCTTAACTTCCACACGAAACCCCTCAGAGAGATCGGAAAGTTCCACACTGGCTTTTGATTTTTTTATTCTATTGATGATGTCAATCCTTGCATTGGTAATCTTCATGCCCAGTGATTTTTTTTCGG
>CAYHHK010000044.1:0-29447 GCA_964356415.1 uncultured Flavobacteriales bacterium | reverse complement strand
AAAACCCTCAATGTTAAATTCTGTCGTGATTACCTTTTTCAGCTCTCTAACGTCACATTTTCGGATATGACGTTCATCCGGCCTTGGATGTACAGTAATCCCCTGAGCGCCAAAACGCTCGATATCCTTCGCAGATTTAATTACATCCGGGATGTCACCTCCGCGAGCATTGCGTAAAGTGGCAATCTTATTGATGTTTACACTCAGTCGTACCATATTCGAAATTGAAGATTCGTCCTTGCAAAAGTAATTTATCCTGTGAATAAGGCACTTTATAATTCAGAGATAAAAAGACATAGCTTTGCCACAGAAAAACCAATTATCACTGTTTCCCGTATTAAGATAAAATGACAGCCAAAGAACTTATTAATGATTCTTTTCCCCCGCTCAAACTGTCTGATACAGGATTGCGCGCATTAAACTGGATGGAAGAGTTCAGGCTGGTTCATATTCCTGTAGTTGAAGGTGTCCGGTATCTGGGACTTATTTCTGAGGAGGATATCCTTAAACTCGATTCTATGGAACAGCCTCTTGCCAACCAGATATTGTCCCTCATCAAACCATATGTGAAAGCATCACAGCCTGTTTTTGAAGTAGTAAAAATGCTTTCAAAGGATAAACTAACTGTTGTTCCTGTTGTCGATGATGATAAAAATTACATGGGATTGATCACGTTGAATGATGTACTGAAGCATTATATCGAAAGTGGAATTTTTGAAGATGCGGTGGGAGTGATTGTTCTTGAAATGAAGCCCCACGACTATTCACTTAGTGAATTAGCAAGGTTGGTAGAAAGTGAAGACGCGCGCGTATTGAATTCCCATATTACTCCTGATGTAGAAAAAGAAACAATAGATGTTACGTTAAAGATAAACCTTACAGACCTCACACGTATTATTTCCTCCTTTACTAGGCATGGTTATCTTGTGAAAGAACATTATAATCAGAATGAATACATGGATGATATCAAATCGAGATACGATTCTCTTATAAAATATCTTGACATTTGATGTTTTTATTTTTTAATGTTTCTACATAAAACAAGTTTTCATTCTTTTTTTTTCCTCTTTCTTTTATTTTTGAAAACCGGCTATGCTCAGGTTTCCGGTCAGCTTTTGATAAACACTGCTGGCCCAGACACAACCGAAACCGTAATAGGCGATATCACTATAATCGGAAATAAAACAACCAAGGATCATATTGTATTACGAGAACTTGCCTTCCGAAAAGGCGACACCCTTTCAAATACTGATTTCGATGCGAAACGAATTCGCAGTGAGGAAAACCTGTACAATACGTCTCTCTTTAACATCGCAAACCTCACATACCTTAAAACACCCGAAGGAACTACTTCGGTTTTCGTCATTGTCAAAGAACGCTGGTATGTTTTCCCATTGCCGGTATTTGAAGTTGTTGACCGCAACTTCAATGTTTGGTGGCGCACCAAAGACTTTTCCCGAATTGTTTACGGAGGCGTTTTATCATGGAATAATTTCCGGGGAAGAAATGAAACAGTGGCACTTGCAATCAGGCTTGGCTACATTCAGCAAATCAATTTTTCTTACAGCATACCTTACATTAATAAAAACCAGCACAGCGGGTTAAGTTTGGGCTTCTCGTATTCACGCAATCATCAAACATCCTATCAGACAATTAAAGATGACATTACATACTACAAGGATACTTCAGCATATGCTAAGGTATCGTATTCCGGTGTTGTTGAATACACTTACAGGAAGGGCTTGTACAATACCCACTATTTCTCAGCAGGATTTACAAATATTGAAGTACAGGATACTGTGCTGAAACTAAACCCTGAATACCTTGCAAACGGAAAATCAAATGAAAAATACTTTTCAATAAGATACCTGTACAGAAAGGACCACAGGGACTATGTGTATTATCCTTTGAAAGGACATACATACAATATTGAATTGGCGAAATACGGAATTTCGTTGCTGAATGATGACGTAAATTATGCTTTCATCACAGGAGAAATTAAAAAATTCTGGAAATTGAATCAAAGGTTTTATGGCAGTGCGTCGTTCAGGGGCAAAATATCTGACCATCGCTTTCAGCCTTACTATAATACACGCGCACTTGGTTTTGGTCGCGATTACGTCAGAGGATATGAATATTATGTTGTCGATGGACAGCATTTTGCCTTGATTAAAACCAACCTGAAGTTTGAACTCTTTCCTAAAAAAGAAGTTCATGCCGGATTTATTCCCTTTGAAAAATTTGCAACAATTCCTTTTTCATTTTACATCAACATTTTTGGTGATGCCGGTTACGTTGAGGACACTCAATTCTCAAATGTGAGCAATACGAACAATCGATTACCTAACTCATGGCTCTTTGGCTATGGTCTGGGAATCGATTTTGTGAGCTACTATGACATTATCATACGATTGGACTATTCATTCAATAAATTTGGAGAGTCCGGTTTATTTCTTCACTTTGCTGCTCCTATCTAATTTAAGAATATGACGATTGCCGTTTACGGACGACCAGTTAACGCTACACAAATAGCCTTTGCAGAAAATGTCCTGAATATTCTTGCATCTTCTGGCTGTTCCGTAATTATTCACAAGCAGTATTATGAATTCCTTAAGTCAGAACTTAAGAACATTGCCTCATTTCCTGTTTTTGAAACAAATGAAGAACTGATAGGCAAAGCAGATTTTCTTTTCAGTATAGGCGGAGATGGCACTTTGCTAGATACAGTTCTGCTTGTAAAAAACTCCAATATTCCAATCGCAGGTGTCAATGCCGGCCGGCTTGGTTTTCTCTCCAGCATATCAAAAGAAAATATTTCCAACGCTGTTGAAGCGCTTTCGAAAGGGCATTTTAGTGTAGAGGCGCGAACTCTGTTAAAAGTTGAAAGCAACCATCCGGTGTTCAATGGGAATAATATCGCCTTGAATGATTTCACCATTCACAAAATGGAAACATCTTCGATGATAAAAATCCATACATACCTTAATGGTGAATACCTCAATAGTTATTGGGCTGATGGATTGATAATAGCTACTCCCACAGGATCTACCGGATATTCTATGAGTTGTGGCGGACCCATTATTGTTCCGCAAAGTGAAAGTTTTGTAATTACACCTATAGCGCCGCATAATCTGAATGTCCGTCCGATTATTGTATCAGACAAAAACGTGGTGTCACTGGAAGTTGAAGGCAGAAGCCAGAATTTTATGGCCACGCTGGATTCCAGATCAGCAACAATCGATTCCTCATTTCAACTGGCGGTTAGAAAAGAAAGCTATTCTATTAACCTTGTCCGTTTAAGTAATGAGAACTTTCTTGGAACATTAAGAAGTAAGCTGAATTGGGGTTTGGATAGCAGAAATTGATTTATTTGGTCAAATATGGCGTTTTGTACCCTCTATAGACGAACTTTTTTTAGTGTTTTGCCGTAAACAATCTTGAATTTTAGAAAATAATTCTACATTTGCCTTCCCCAGAAAAATGAAAAAAATATTTACTTTCTTAGTTTTATTGTTGATCATAATACCCGTACTTGTGAATGCACAACGCTGGAAGCGCCAAAGGTATGAGTTCAGTATAGGTGCTGGGGTAACCAATTTTTTAGGTGAATTAGGCGGGGCCAATCAAATAGGAACACATTATTTTCGTGATCTGGAATTTTCCCAGACGAGGCTTGCAGCGGCGCTTGGTTTACGTTATAAGTTGAGCAATTACTTTGCTGTCAATACCCATCTAACTTATGGTCGGGTTTCCGGTGATGATAAATTGACCACTGAAAAATTCAGGCATACCAGAAACATTAATTTCTTTTCAGATATTTATGAGTGGAGTCTGAACTTTGAAGGTGCTTTTCAGCAAGAACAAATCGGCCATAGGTACAGGCTAAAAAAGGTAAAAGGATTGAAAGGCTATGAACTCTACTCCTATTTGTTTGCCGGTCTTGGCGTTTTCTACTTTAACCCAAAAGCAGAATTCCAGGGACAAACATACAACCTCCGTGATTACAATACCGAGGGTCAGGGTTATGTTCCAACACGAAAAAAATATTCAACAATTCAGCTTTGCATACCCCTTGGCATTGGCTTTAAATATACAATCGACAGGCAATGGGGATTGGGACTTGAATTCGGTATCCGGAAAACCTTCACAGATTACATAGATGACGTTAGTACAACTTATATCGACCTTTCGCAATATCAGTCAGGTGAACAATATGATGTCGGTCAGTTTCTGGCCAACCCCAGTGATAGAAGCGATGCTGAAGCAGGCCGGATTACATCTCCGGGGCAACAAAGAGGAGATCCGAGGTACAAAGATTCTTACATGTTCGCCATTTTCAGCCTGAATTATAAGATTAAAACCGGAAGAAATAATCTTCCTAGATTTTAGTCCCACTCCAAACATTTTTCTTATAGATCCGTTGAGGTTATTCTTCAATGAAGATACAATTTAATTGGCGTTCGGTTGTTTTTTTTCTGTCTGTCTTCGGACTATTTTTCTTTAATACAACTTCAGTATATTCTCAATACAATGAAGTTGGAATTCAACTGGGAGTATCGAGATACAAAGGGGAACTCTCGCCTCATTCTTTTGATACTAAATTTATCCATTTTGCCGGAGGCGTTTTCTTTCGACATAATTGGAATCTCCACTGGAGTTGGATTGCAGAGCTAAATTATGGAAAAGTATCGGGAGATGACGCTTTTTCAAAAACGGCCTTTGAACAGAACCGAAACCTAAATTTCTCTTCAACGATTCTTGATTTCACTCCCGGGGTAGAATTCAATTTTTTCAGATATGAAACAGGAAATTCTAATTACCCTTTCACACCTTACCTGTTTACGGGATTGTCAGTTTTTAAATTTAATCCAAAAAGTGGTGGCGTTGAGTTACAACACTTAGGTACTGAAGGACAGGGCCTGCCGGGCAGGCCAAAACCCTACAGCAGGGTCGCACTAGCTATTCCAATAGGAGGTGGAATTAAAATCAGTATTGGACAAAGTGTTGGTTTAGGAATACAGGTTTCCGCACGCAGAACTTTTACTGATTATCTTGATGACGTGAGCACCACCTACCCTGACATTAACCAGTTGAGGGCGTCAAAAGGAAATGAAGCAGCACTTTTTTCTGACCCAGGAGCGTTTAACGATTCAATTCCAGACTATCCGGTATACGAAGGAAAAGAACGCGGTACTCCGTCAGACAAAGACTGGTATTTGTTCGGCACTTTTACCCTATGGGTCAGAATGACAAGCTTTCAAAGAGAGCATTGCAAACCATTCAAGAGACGCCGATATTAATATTCCTTTTCACAAAATAAAGGAGTCCGCTATGTATATCAATAGCGGACTCTTTTAGAATACTTGGTGGAGATTATTCAATGACCAGTTTCCTGACTAAGAATTTATTGTCCAGAGATTTAACGCCAACTATATAAACACCTTTCGCAAGAGCCGATGTATTCAGTCCTATCTGATTGCTTCCTTCCTCAACTTTCTTATTCATCTCAGTAATAATTCTTCCAGCCATGTCGGTCAATATTATTTGAATTTGAGTTGATGAAGAAGAACTGTAATTACAGATAACGTAATCAGTTGCCGGATTTGGCGAAATACTGAATTCATTAACTTCGCCGGCGATTGCATTACGGCATGTTACAGAAACTGTCTTCGAACGCAATGGACCATATCCACATCCGTTTTGTGCTTTCACGGAAATACTTCCGGTGGCAGTTCCCCAATCAACAGTAATTGAATTAGTTCCCTGTCCAGTTGTAAGTGTACAAGTTGCCGGTACTGTCCATAAATAATTTGAGGCAGATAATACCGCTGCAACAGAGAAGACGAGGCCTGTTTGATTTGCACAAACTGAAGCATTACCGGCAATCGTTCCTGGTCTTAACGGAACAGAACGTACAGTTGTCGAACGTGAACTGCTATTGCCACAGATGTTGCTTGCAATGACCGATAAAGTACCTGATGTAAATGTTGCATTGTAGCTAACCAAAATAGAACTTGTCCCTTGTCCGCTAACAATCGTTGCATTGGCAGGCGCAGTCCATGTATAGCTGTTGGCTGCTGCTACTGAAGCAATGGAGTAAGGTACGTTTGAAGAGCCGGCACAAGCTCCGTTGATAATGCCTGTAATGGTACCCGGAGTTGAAGGCTTTCCATAAATGGTGATCGTCCTCTTTGAGCTGGTACCCGCACAATTTGTAGCAGAAACCCTAACATAACCTGAAGTAAATGAAGAAGCAAGGTCAACGGTGATTGAATTTGTATTTGCTCCGGACACAATTGTCGCTCCTGTTGGAACCTCCCAATTATATGCTTCTGCATTGGCAACCGCAGGACAAGCATAGACATTTCCAGAAGTATTTGCACATGGTATAAGTGGGCCTGTAATTGAAGCTGGCGTACCGGGCTTGGTTGTTACCACCGTCAAAGCACGACAGGTTGAAACACTTGTTCCGCATGCATTTGAAGCATTTACACAAAGGTTTCCGGTAACTTGCGTTGAACTAAAGCTCACTATAACAGAATTTGTTCCCTGACCGGAAGTTATTGTAGCTCCGACCGGGACAGTCCAGTTATATGACGTAGCTCCCGCTACAGGCACAACCGAGAAGACATTTCCTGCGGAAGATTTACAGATGTATTTATTTCCTGTTGATGATCCGGGTTGGGCCGGTGAAACGCAAGAACAAACATTGACAAGTATTGGTGTGAATGCATTGGAAGAACAACCGTTTGGATCTGTGTATGAGTAAATAACAGCCCAGTTACCCGGTCCGGCCACATTCGGATAAAAATTACTTCCGCTTACTCCTGAACCTGACCAAACACCACCAACAGGCAATCCACCATTCAATGCAATAGGTGAGGTGGTAGTATCACATGTAGGCGGATAGGTTCCGGTACTTACTGTTGGCAGAGGATTAACCAGAATATTAGTTGTGGAAGAATTCGAACATCCGTTTGCATCAGTATAACTATAAGTGATGGGATAGGTTCCTGAGTTTACAGTTACCGGTGAGAAATTATTTCCTGAAATCCCTGTTCCACTCCACGTTCCTCCGGAAGGAGTACCTGTAAGCGGAACGTCAATCGATTTGTCGCAGACGCTTGGATATGTTCCCGTGCTTACATTTGGCAATGGGTTTACAATAATACTCGCCGGCGTACTGGTGTTGGTACAACCATTTCCATCAGTATAGGAATAAGTATATATTGTACTTGGTCCGGAATAAGGATCTGGCACGCTGGACGTTCCTCCGGCAGGAAATCCCGCCAATGCAATTGATGTCCCTGCACAGCCGCTAACTGATGAAGCTGTAACTGTAGGGAGTTCATTCACAACAATGTTGGTAATATTTTGTCCGCTACATCCAAAAGCATCAGTATAAGAATATGTGATAGTGTAGCTACCCGCACCTATAGCAGGATTAAACGAATTGCCATTAACACCTGTTCCGGAAAATGTTCCTCCTGATGGTGAGCCACTCAATGCAAATGAAGCTGAATTAGAACAAACAGGAGGATAGGTACCCGCGCTCACACTAATACTACCGCCAATTGAAACATTTGTAGCTGCAGATGTTACAGGTCCGCAATTGGGATTGGGAACTGTATATGTAGGAAAACTAAGGCTCCAGCTGTTAATGGTTCCAAGATCTTGCGCGTAGCGGTCATAAACCCTAAGCTTCCATGCACCATTCGGATTTATTGCTCCTCCGCCGATTGCACCAAACCCGATCTTATTTGAATTGGTACAAGAAGTGATGATTGCCTGCCATGGTTTGTATGTCCCGGTGAATGGTGCTGTTCCATTTGCAACTGTTGTTGCGCCTACATCTGAGAAGACAGTATTGGTAAAATTGTCCCCTGCTCCGCCTGCGAAATCACTAAGTCCGATTACATCTCCATTGGGAGCCTCAAGCATAAAATTGATATCTCCGTCATATGTATGCGTAATATTTACTGTACAAGTTATTCCTGCTGAGTTTACTGCGCCATTATATCCTGAAACATTTATTGTATTAATAGCTGGGTTGGTGCATGTGTTATCAGGGATACTTGTTGTTCCGCCTGAAGAAAAATTTTGATTTGGATAAGATGTTGCCAAAAGTGTCAAAGTATAATTTCCGGAAGCAGTAGCCGAATACGTTGAATTGGTCGCCCCAGCAACAGGAACTCCATTGTTATTCCATTGGTAGCCATAGCCGGATGTACCTCCGGAAGTCAGAAGTACACTGTTGCAGCCACTGGCAGTTCCTGATGGAGAAATACTTGATGAAATAGTTATGATACTTACCACAATTGAATTAGAAGTATATGTGCTTGCGCCGCAGCCTGTGGTGGTAACTGTATATGTTCCTGCAATTGAAGCACTATAGCCTGTGGTGGTTGCACCTGATATCGCTGAACCATTCCTGTTCCATTGATAGGTTGAACCTGCAACAGCGCTTGCATTAAGTACAACAGAATTGCCATTACAAATTGAAGTTTGCCCGGTGGCAGAAACTGTTGAAGCACCGCCTGAACTTTGAGAACCAACTCCAACAGCATACCATGCATTTGCTGTTGCAATCACCTCAGGTGAACAAGGCCCATAAAGATCTGTCGCGGCCTGTATTGAATATGTCCTTGCATTTGCATAATTAGATGCTGCAGTAAGATAAACTGTGAGTGAACGGAATGCAATGGCCGCTGCCTTTGTCAAAGAAATCCCGGTTACATTAAATGCATTTCCAATGTCATTTGTGCCGCTACCGCCATTTGCAAGAAGATAGAACCAATAATTTTGAACACCACTGTTCGTATGAACTCCGCCATTGTCACCGGTCCCAGTAGCCCAGTTTGTACCAAGATAAGTATCCGGATCTCCATATGCATTCGGATTGGAATGCGAACGAAACGGTGCTCCGATATCTTCACCAATGAGCCAGTCTGCATGCACCGGATCTGCATACCATTCAATAGCGGTTCCGAAACAATCACTGAATGATTCATTCAGGGCACCGGATTCATAAGAGTATGTCAGGTTGGCTGTGTATGAAGTAAGACCGTGGGTTATTTCATGACCACCGATATCAAGCGATGTCAACGGAGAGTAAGTTGCATTTCCATCACCATAGGTCATGTAACTTCCGTTCCAGAATGCATTTACATAATTGGTTCCGTAATGTACATACGAGATCAATTTTAATCCAGCATTATTTATACTATTACGACCGTATGTATTATAATAATAGTCATAAGTCTTTTCAGAAGCGAAATGACAATCGGTCGCATACTGATCTTTGTTTGCATTTACATTGTTCCAGATGTTATCAGCATCTGTGAAGTCGGTATTTGTATAAGTAGTTGTCTTTTGGAGATTGTATGTTTCAATTCCGAGACCTGCCCCGCGGCCTGCTTCACGAAGGCGATATGAGTTAGATGTGCTGTCTGCAACAATAGGCTGAGTGCCGGCATATGCGGTAACTGCAGTTCCTGACCTGTTAACCTCCCATATACGATCTTGTACGTCGGCAATTTCTCCATTGCTTGCATCTACAAAAACATATTGACGGCTCATCGGTTCGTTTGCATAAATGTCAAAACGATATGCAAGGCGATAATTGAAATTTTGTTTTTTCGAATCACGGGCAAACATCAATTCTCCTTTTGGAAAGTAAGTTGCATTCGGATCATTCAATACTTGTTTCAAAGCATTCTCTTCCTCCGTATTTTGCCATTTATAAGATGAAGCGTTCACATATGCCAACGCTTTGGAAAACGCATCTGACTCAGAAATTGCGGGTTGACTTTTTTGCTTGATGCTGTTAAATAAAAGCCCGTTCATGGAAACAACCTTGTTGTTTTTAACATGTACAAGCCACATCGTCCCGTCCATTGGATGACCATTCAAAGTCTGCTGATAACGATAGTGCGTAAAACCAATCAGATCAGGTTCAACTGATAACATTTTTAGCCCATAATCTTTGTCCATTCCGAATGTTAAACGAATCCACAATTCCGGATCACCAAAGCCGGGCTGTTTGGATTCCTCAAAAATGATCATGTCCGGAATGGTAGAATAATCACTTGAAACAATCTGTTGTGCTCCGCTAACTATCTGCGCCGCCTGTGCGCCATAAAAGTTTTGGGATCCATTGACTGTTGTGCAGGTGCATAAAGCAAATGCACAAAAAAGAGAGTAAAAAACTTTCTTCATTGAATTTTAAGATTAAATAATGTATTGATAATTGAATTTCGCAGGTAAATCAGTTCCAAATATAGTTTATTTATTTCAAATTACCTACTCCTGCCAATTTCACCATAAATTAATGGTAAGAGTCCTGCAATTTCACTATTGTAGGATTGTTATAATAGTCCAAAAAAAATAACCGCGTGCTATTGTACGTCTGAGGAATTGCGCATTTTGATCTCGGCAGCTGAATTCTGCACATTCACCAATCCCACCAGGTCAACTGTACCTGCAGGAACAGAATCTCCTGCAAACAATGCATATGATGAGGTAAACATGTCGATGGTTTCAGCACCCTGAGTAATAATAGTATTGCCAGAAAAGGTAGTACTTCCTGTAATGGTAACCCCTGTTAATTTAACAAGAGTTGATTGGTATGCATTTACATCTGCAGCAATTTGAGAGATATTTACAGCGTTTGGCACTATAGTGCCTGTTCCCCGCAGAATAGCCCTGGCATTAGGAACCTGGTCAACTTCAAGCAATCCATTATAGTAATGCAATTGTCCCCCTCCTATTTCTACTTCAACTGAATCATTGAGCTGGAGCACCGTATTATTAGCAGTAAATCGAACAATGATTCCTGCAAGGCCATCCTGAACTGCAATGTTTTTGGAAGTGATATTTCCGGAAGCAACATCAGAGATAATAGTACCGCGTATCGTCCACCCGTCAGGCAAGGTGATTGTGCCAGATGAAGCTGTATCTTTAACTTGTTGTATGGTCTTCAGAATTGTTGTCCCGCTACTGCTGCCGCATCTTCCACCTGGCATATCCACATCTTCCGTATTTCTGATCAGCAACTCGCCGGAACCGCCATATAACTTATAAACTGCAGTAATAAATCCTTTGCCCGGAGGGGTGATTGAACCTGCAAATGTTGAATATCCGCTGGAGTAAAGATCAATGGTATTTCCGCTGCAGTCTTCAACCACTCTGTTTACTGATTGTTGTGTAGCAGCATTCGCATAAGGCATGCTCGTATCAGCAGCATTGAATTGCACTCCGCTAATCCGAACAAGCATCTGGGAAGGCACTGTGGTAAGGTTCGCCATGGTTACTTCAATGGGAGCAACAGAAAGACCCCATTTTCCGCCAACGAAATATCTTGGCACTAAGCCCGATGGAATTCTTCCGATTGTATTGAGGTCCTTTATACCGAGCTGGAAATTTCCATCGCCATCATCTGCAATATAAAGTCCCTGGCATTTTATAAACACTCTTCTTCCAATCGGAAACAAGGTGTTAAAGTTCGATTGGTCAATCTGAACAGCGATGGCACCGGTACTGTCTTCTATGATCATTTCTTTATAAAAATTTCCGGACAGATCATCTGCTATTACAACACCAGCGATTATTTCATTGCCAGAAATCAATACCGGTGTAGTACTTGTTGCCATTGACTGGATCTCTGCAATTGTTTTTGAAACTGTGAGGTCAGGGTCAACGTTAGTTGTAGTTGGTGCGTCAAATTCATTCTTCACACATGAAGAAATTGTTACAAGCAAAAACAAGGTTGTCAGTGCGACTGGAATTGTAATTATCTTTTTCATTCTTAATTATTATTGAATATATTTTTAGTTGAACCGAAGGGTCAGGTTGATAAAGTATGTGCGCCCAAAAGCATAAGTTATTTTAGCGTCAAACTTGTCAAGATTCTTATCTGCAAAACTGAACCTCAGTGGTTCTGCAGCCCTTGTTATGATTTCCTGATTGTCAGTTACATTATTGATCCCCACATTTAAAAGCAGGAAGGCCGGACGCTTAATTGATTTAAATTGATTGTCTATTTTCCATGACCATCCTCCGGAGATATCAAGTGTATATCCATTAAAGGATTGTTTTTGCTGAATAATTTCATTCCATTTTGCTGAACCTGCATCTACCAGGTCGAGAGATTGTACCTGTCTTCGTGTGAAACTTGCTTCGTAATAAATCCCATCGAACATATTCACGCTCATATAAAGAAACCAGAATTTGGGAGAGCGATAATTTAATCCAAGTGAATAAGCCTGCTGAGGTCCATTGCTGAGGCGAACATTTTTCAAATAAATTGTTTCACTCTCAGCCAAAACTGTATCCTTACTATCCTGGGTAATTCTTGCAGTGGGGCGTGAAGTATAAAAATGCTGGCCTGCGCTTACAACTCCATTGGCAGAAAACCCACGACCGATATTAACCTCCAGTGCGGCTTCTATTCCTTCATGACGTTTGTTAAGACCAGTCAGCGTGTAATTTGTGAAAGTGTGAAATGATTCATTGAAGAAACGAATGGTTTCAGTTTCATCAGTGTACTGGGTATAGAACCCGGTGAGCTTGCCTTTCACACGTGGCGTTTTCAACTGGTAACCTCCTTCAAATGAAGTAATGAATTCATCATCTGCATTAACAACCCTGTTATTGGTTTTGGGGGAAAGGAAAAGATTGTCAAAATATGGTGCACGTGTTTCAAAGGCAGCATTTACAAAGAAGTAATTTCTTCCATTGTATTTATAAATTACTCCTCCTTTGATACCTGCATCGGGAAAAGTATACTCCTGCGATTTTCCATAAGAGTCATCAGGGAAAATTCCATTCCTGGTTTTTCCATCGCGATACATGGTAGTTGAATTCAAATTAACAGCAAGCATGTAATCAAAATGACTAAAATTAAATAATGCCTGACCCCATACAGAGTACTTTTTTACATTCGCAAAATAATGATAACCATACTTATCCCCTACTTTCAGAATTCGGTCCGGATTGTTTAAATCATTTTGTTGTACAGAGTTCTCGCTTGGATTTTCAAGATCTACAAACTGATTCAGGTCAACATAAAAATCCGCCCCCAATAAGTCAGTCAGTTCCTTATAATATTCTGTTTTCTGATCCTGGTATATATATCCAAAAGTAAGTTTGGCATGGTCATTCAGTACAGTGTTGTAAAATGCATTGAAAGAATACCTGTTGTAATTTGTAACATATTCCTGCAAAACATATTTGGCTAAAAGACCGGTAACATTTCCATATACGGTATCGTGCAAAGCATTGGCTTCATACAATGCATCCCAGTTAAGTTGTCTTGAATCTGTATTTTCACGTAAAAGAGTCGCCAATTCCTGCGAGTAAGGAATAAATGAAACCTGGTCTTCATTGTAGTTCGGATCAAAACTTGGCAAGTTTCTATAATAATCAGGCTGTGGATTAAGTGCGTTGAACCAGTCCAGGGCACTCACGCTGTTATGGCCAAATGAATAACCAACTGCTGCCTGGAATGAAGATTTCGAATCAATTTCCCAATGGTAGGTAAGAGTGATCAGGGGTTGGTGATTTTTTCCAACGGCTGCATTCCGAACTTTTCCGTTCTGATATCCCCAATTAGGATTATAATAGTGGTCATCAGCCAGATCATACATTTCCTGATAGGATGATTTTCCTCTACCATTCTGAGTTGGAGCACCCATTGCAGTGAGCGATAGCGAGTGCTTTGTCTTTATATATTTTTCGATTGAAGCAAAATATGAATGCCCATCATAGAAAGTTCCTTTTACATATCCTTCCTGCGCCCATCTGCGGGAGTAAGAAAGTGAATAAGCCCATCCGCTTTTACTAAGTCCTGATCCATAAGTGATCATGAACCTGTTGTCGTAGGTCCTGTTGGCAATTGAAAAGGAAGCCTGAAGCTGCTTTCGCTGATGAGAAGCACGACTGTCAATACTAACGGTTCCCCCTACATCTCCGAAGGAATAGTATGCAGGTGCAAGTCCGGACGTAATTTCACGGCTACGAACTACATCGTTAAGGCCGCTCCATAAATTAAACAGTCCCCTTCCTGTTGTCATGTCATTCATCGGCACACCATTCATCAACATAACAAGGTTTTCATCATCATAACCCCTTACACGGAATCTCGCTACACTGAAATTATAAGAAGCTGCATTTGTAAAAGCGTCCTTGGAAGAATTAAGTACACTTGCTACATTATCAGTAGATGAAGATTGTCCTTCCGCACCCTCATCGTCAGATGATATAGTAGGGATATTCTCTGAGTCAGAATGTGAGTTAGCAACTTCGTCTTCCTTTACAGTATCAATAGAGATATCTGCCGGATTAACCTCAATAGATTGTTTTGGTTTCTTATCAGGATAAACTTCAAGATTTGTAATTCCAGCAGGAACATCTTTCAAAATAAATTCGCCTGATTCATTTGTAATGGTCGAATTATCAGATCCGGGAGCAACTACTTTTGCTTTTGATGCAGGTTGCCCTTTTTCATCAGTAACTACTCCTTTGATAGTGAACTTCTGAGCGTAACCTAAGAAAGGAAAAACCAGAATGGCAATTACAAGTAGCTGTTTCAATTTCATCTTAAGATTCCTTTTCAAAATTAATTTTAAAAGGGAGGCAAAGCTAATTAAATAATACTTCTGAGAAAGTAACCAGTTTAGCCAGCAAAATGAATAAAATGTTAAGCATGAAAGGTTGCTCTACATCAATAAGCCCTTGCAAAAAGCACTCTCTCCGTTGAATGCTTTCCTGAATAAATACACTTACCGGCCTCTTGCTTATTATTGAGCGGAATGCAGCGGATTGTTGCCTTGGTTTCTTCCTTGATTTTTTGCTCTGTCTCTGAAGTCCCATCCCAGTGAGCGCGTACAAATCCGCCGTCAGTATCAAGAATACGGATCATCTCCTCCATTGTATCTGCATTAAAGGTTTTTGACTCGCGAAAATTCAGTGCCTTCTCATAAATATTTGCCTGAATATGATCAAGCAGGTGTTCGATTTTGAGAGAAAGATCTGTCAGCTGAATGACTGATTTTTCCTTTGTGTCCCTTCTTGCTACTTCAACAGATTGGTTTTCAAGGTCACGTGGGCCAATAGAGATTCTCACTGGAACTCCCTTCAACTCATATTCGGCAAACTTCCATCCGGGCTTGTGGGTATCACGATTATCATACTTCACGGAAATATTCTTTTGCTTCAAATCAGACATGATCTTACTCGCAACGACTGAGATGGCATATAACTGCTCATCGTTTTTGTAAATGGGAACAATTACAACCTGAATAGGTGCAAGTTTTGGAGGCAGAACCAAACCATCATCATCGCTGTGCGCCATTACGAGAGCCCCCATCAGTCTGGTTGACACCCCCCAGGAAGTTGCCCATACCAGGTCGAGTTTTCCTTCTTTGTTGGTGAACTTTACATCAAATGCTTTTGCGAAATTTTGCCCAAGAAAATGGGATGTACCGGCCTGTAGCGCTTTACCATCCTGCATCATTGCCTCAATGCATAAAGTTTCCTCCGCTCCGGCGAATCTTTCATTGGCGGTTTTTGATCCCATGATCACAGGCAGCGCTAAATAATTTTCAGCAAATTCTGCATAGACGCCTAACATTTTATTTGTTTCCTCGATTGCTTCTGCAGCCGTTGCATGTGCAGTATGTCCTTCCTGCCATAAAAACTCAGCGGTTCTGAGAAACAGGCGTGTTCTCATCTCCCAACGAACAACATTCGCCCATTGGTTAACAAGGATAGGTAGATCGCGGTATGATTGAATCCATCCTTTATACGTATGCCATATGATTGTTTCAGAAGTAGGCCGGACAATCAGTTCTTCCTCCAGCTTTGCATCAGGATCAACGATTACACCGCTGCCATCAGGAGCATTTTTTAAACGGTAATGTGTAACAACGGCACATTCCTTTGCAAAACCTTCAATATGGGAAGCCTCCTTACTGAAAAAGGATTTGGGTATGAATAGGGGGAAATAAGCATTCTGATGACCGGTATCTTTAAACATTTTATCGAGCACAGCTTGCATCCTTTCCCAAATCGCGTAACCATAAGGTTTAATAACCATACAACCTCTTACAGCGGAGTTTTCAGCCAGGTCTGCCTTGACCACCAGATCATTATACCATTGTGAGTAATTTTCACTTCGGGGAGTAAGCACTTTTGCCATATCTTAAATCTGTGAATTTGAATTAAAAACTTAGATACTCGCACCGGCATCGAGCAATAACAAGGCTAAGAATGCTCCTTTGGTACGGTGTTTGTAAATTATGCGGACGAAATTAGTAATTAAAAACTTTAAGCCAATTTCAACGACATTTGTACATTAAAAATAAGGAGAACTTACTATGAAACGTATCCCAGTCATTATCACAATTGCCACAATCATTTTTGCAGCCGGTTGTTCTTCAACCAAAAACACAACATCTGTTCCTGATGATGTTTATTATTCAGCAGGCGACAGATCAGGTGAACCTCAACCTGCGTCGGCAGTTACGCCGGCAACTTCTGCTGATTATAGCCGGGATAATTCCAATTATACCCCTGACCAAAATACGAACTACGGTCAGGCCAATACTGAAAATCAAAGTCAGGCTCCATCTTCCACAGAACAGTATACTGATGAAAAGGGTAATACCTACATAACCAACAACTATTATAATGAAGATGATTATTACGATTACCAGTATTCTGCCCGCTTAAAAAGATTCTACGCTCCTGCAGTGGGTTATGGATATTACGATCCGTTTTACACAAATTCTTATTGGTATGATTACAATCCATATAACTACGGCGTGAGTATTTACCTTGGTTATAACTGGTGGGCTCCATCTTTTTGTTATTATAATCCATTCTGGTATGCTCCTGTCAATCCATATTTTCATCATCATTATGGTTATTATGATTCATGGTATTCTCCATACGGGTACTACGGATATAACAATTACTGGAACGGATATAATCATGGATATAATGATGGATATTGGAATGGTTATTACAACGGTGTTTATGCAAGCACTTACAACAACCCATATTACTATAACAGCTATGACGGCAATAGCACTTACTACGGTCCAAGAGGTTCAATCAGCACAAATGGCAAAACAACAACTCCTTCTCCACGTGCTACCCTGGGTGAGAAATACCAGCATGCAGTTATCGAGCATACAATTCCGACGCTGGATCCGCGTGGTGTTTCAGGGACTCAGGTAAATCCGACTACAGGTGGTGGTCGTAAAAATCCAACTACAGGAGTTGTGGAAGGTACCGGCAAATCTGAGGTAAGTCCGATACATCGAAAGGAAGAAATTACAGGAGGAAAAAACCCTGTGCCTACAGAACCCGTTAGAAACCCTATATCAGTCAAGAATGAGACTGGAGGTAAAGTTGAAATAACTGACAAACCAAAAGTTGATCCTACCTCCTATTCAACACCGCGAAGGACCAATACAGTTGGCATAAATCAAAATCCGAAAGACAATGGAGGAAGTGTTCGACCAACTTTGGTGCAGCCCGGAAGAAGCACCGATATCAACTACACGCGTCCTAAGAATAAAGATGTGACAGTAAATCCAAGGGAAAACAAAGGAGGAACCGTTCGTCCACAGGTTGAACAGCCACGCAATATCCAGCCAGTGCGCCCGCGCGTTAATGAGCCACGGAACAACGACAACTTCAATAATCCAAGGAATCAACAGCCACGCAATAATAATTCTGACAGGATTAACATTGGTCAGCCAAGAAATGAGAATATAAACCCACAAAATAATAATCCGAGAGTTGAACCACGGAATGAGCAACCAAGAAGCAATCCTTCCTTCGAGCGTCCGCGTCAGGAAATAGTACCTCGCATTGAACAACGTCAGGAGCCAAGGCAATATAAACAGGAGAATAAACAGGAGATTTCCCAACCACGTCAGAAAGAAAATATATCAACACCTGCACCCCGTCAGCAGAATATCAGTGAGCCAGGTCCAAGAAAACAAAATTCCAACAACGAAAACAAAGGTTCAGGAAGGAGAAAATAGTTCTAAGTAAAATAAAAAGCCCGCACCGAATTAAGGAGCTTTTCCAGGTGCGGGTTTTATTATGTCATATTTTCAAAAATAAAAAAATGAAAAACAGATTCACAGGCGTATTGGCCATTATTATCTTCAGCTCAATAATTACCAAAGCACAATCAGATGCAGATGCACTGCGTTACTCCCAAACATCTGTTACCGGAACGGCCCGCTTCACGTCTATGGCAGGCGCATTCGGAGCACTGGGTGGGGATTTTTCGTCAGCGGCATTGAATCCTGCAGGATTGGGGATTTACCGAAAGTCTGAATTCACGATTTCAACATCCCTATATATGAATTCAACGACAACGGATTTTCTAGGGAAGTCAGCTACAGAAAATAAATTTAATTTCAACATTCCTAATTTCGGTTTCGCGTTTACGCATCTGACACGCGCAGACAGAAAAGAAGAACAAGGATGGAAAAGCGTAACCGTCGGCATTGGGCTTACACGCAAAAATAATTTTCATACCCATTCATTTTATGAATCTCTGAACATTGACAATTCCCTGCTCAATCATTTCGTGGAAAACGCGAATAGCAGTTCAACCCTGGACCCTTTTTACGAGCAGCTGGCATTTGATGCAGGACTTATCTATCCGATCAATGACTCCACAGATATATATACTTCCGACATGGGAGACACAATCGGCACTTATCCAATTACACAGCGCAGGAGCAGTACTACACGCGGAGCTATCAATGAATGGAATTTTTCTCTTGGGGCAAACTATAATAACCTCGTTTACCTTGGAGGGTCAATTGGCATCAGTTCTTTACGCTTTCTGGAAGAATCGATCTATACCGAAGACGACAAAGACAATATCATTCCTATACTAAACAACTATTCTCTTCAGCAGGATGTTAGTACGACAGGAACCGGAGTCAACTTAAAACTTGGAGTCATTGTAAGGCCTGCTGAATGGGTTCGCATTGGAGCAGCATTTCACAGCCCAACGTTGTATGCAAATATGCATGACAACTACAAGAACAGCATTAACTCGAGTTTAGAAAACATTCCTACAACAAAACAAGAATCACCGGATGGTGCTTACGATTATACACTCGTTACTCCGTTAAAGGCGATTGGAAGCGTTGCATTCATCATTGCAAAGACCGGATTGATCAGTGCAGATTATGAATTGGTTGATTATGCAGGTTCCCGGTTTGATGCCTCTGATGCAAGTTTTTCAGTGGTAAATGATGCCATCAGAACAAAATACACCTCAGCCGGGAATTTCCGCTTGGGCGGAGAATACCGCTGGAATGCCATCAGTTTCAGGGCAGGGTACGGACTTTACGGATCACCATTCAGCAAGAAGGAAAAAATTTCCGGATCCGATTATTCCAAGACCTATATTACAGGTGGATTAGGCATTCGTGACAAAAATTATTTTATTGACCTTGGGTATGCATATTCTGAAAGCAATGAATATTATCAGGCTTACACTATTCAGGATGTTGCTGTAGCAGGTTCGAAAAACAATGTTGTGAATCACAATTTCGTTGTGACCTTTGGAGTGAAATTCTGACTTTCACTTTGCATCTAGTCTTTCCAGCGCTGCCTGCGCTTTCTGATCAATGCTATTTTGGTAATCGTGACGCCTCATTGCCAGGCACCGTTGATAATAAAATCTGGATTTTTCATAATCCTTTTGCTCCTCATAAAGCAGACCAAGCATGAGTGATGAGTTGGCAGCGAAATAGTAGTATGATGTTTCCCCGTTTTGCAAGGTGGCTGTATAGTTCATGATTGCCCTTTCAATATCGCCGGTTTTATGAAATAACCTTCCATACCGATAAGTAAACTCGAGTATTTCTCTGAATGGCAGGATGGACGGTGAAATTATTTTGGTCATTTCTCTGAAAGCCTCTTTGTAATAACCACCATCAAAAAGCAAACGGGCTCTTAACAAGACAGGATTAGGCACTTCCTTTGTTTCAGCCTCCTTTAAAGCCTCCTTGTCGTCATCCACCAGGGTTATTCCCCTGAAGAGGCAATAGCGCATATATTCATTGTATTTTTTTTCATCATTTTTCAGCAGCGCGATCCATGCCAGTTTCTGGTAAGCGGACTTGACATAATTCAGCCCTTTGAAATGAGATATATAATATTCAAAGTCGCTAACGGCACCTAAATCAAGTTTCCTCAAACGCAGTTGTGCTTTTTTATAGTGCAGAAAATAAAAAGGAAAAGTATTTCCATCATCAAAAGTATTTATCATGGCAAGTGCATCCTCATTCTTTCCAGATTTGTAGGTGAGGTTGGTATAACAATACATCATCAGCGGACTATCAGCAGCATGATTCTTAACTGAATCAGCAAGGAGTGTAGTGATTGAATCATTTGTTGTTATGGAAGAATAGATCTGAACAAGATAGAACAATACCTCTTCTTTATATTCCGGAAAAACCCCCTTGTCAATTTCACTCAACAATCTGAATAGTTCATCACTCCCCTGCGGAATTGTTCCGTCCATTCCGGCGATGCTCACCAGCCATCGGTATTGATGCGGAATAGCGCCAACCATCGCATGCAGGAGGCCGAGTGTTTTTTTATTCAGCGGAAAAGTGGGGTAAAGAATAAAATTTCGTTCGGCAAACTTATAAGCCTTGTGGATATCAAGAGCGGCAGAAACATTTTCACCAAACTTCGCCTTAATCATTGCTGTCTGAATCAGCATATCTGATTTTGCAAGCAATCGAAAAGGAGAGTTTTCTTTATCGAGGTCAATCAACCTTAACCTGCGTTCAGTGTTCAATCTCAACGTATCCGCATAAGCTTTTTCCTCTGTAATGAAAGCCTTTATAAAATCAAAGTAATTAGCATATAAAAGAGTAAGGGAATTAGAAGGGTGCTCTGCACTCTCTTTTTCAAGAAGTACCTGAGCGTTGTTCAGCCGCAACTTCAAAATTAGCTGAAATGATTTTCGAAGATTGGGGGAATATTCAAAACCGGCCCAGCCTGGTGCAGCCGTAAGGGCAAAAAGAAAAGCAAGAACCCATTTTTTCATTTCTGCTTAGAAATTGTATAAATAAACGAAAAAAAATGTGAGATGTTCCCTGTATTCCTGCCATTCAAAAATAAGAAATTACAAATTCAAAAAAAACCCGTAGATAAATACTACGGGGCTTTAACTATTTTATCGGAATTCCTTTATGCAGTGACCGGATTTTCTTCTTCGATACTGGAGTCTACAAGAATTCTTCCGCAATGCTCACATACAATTACTTTTTTATGCTGGCGAATTTCAAGTTGTCTTTGCGGTGGAATTTTGTTGAAACATCCGCCACATGCATCCCGCTGTACGGCAACCACAGCAAATCCATTACGCGCATTGCTGCGAACACGCTGGTAAGCTGCAAGCAGACGCTCATCGGCGATGGCACGCGCTTTTTGGGAAATCTTTTCCAGGTGTGTTTCTTCTTTTTCTGTTTCAGCTATGATACTGTCAAGTTCGGCCCTTTTGGTCTTGAGGACTTTCTTTTTGTCTTCGAGATTTCCCTGTGTAATTTCCAGGTTCGCCTCCTTGTTTTTAATCTCTGCAGTAAATTCCTTGATGCGCTTATCGGAGAGTTGAATTTCTAGATTTTGAAACTCTACCTCTTTAGTAAGCGATTCGTACTCGCGATTATTTTTTACTTTCTCTTGCTGAGTTTCGTATTTCTTGATCTGATCTTTTGAATCTTTAATTGCTTGTTTCTTCTTCGCAATCATTTCCTGGGATTCAGCGATCTCAGCATTAATGTGCGTAATGCGGGTTTCAAGGCCTGCCACTTCATCTTCTAGATCAGTTACCTCCATAGGAAGTTCGCCCCGCACGGTTCTGATCTTATCAATATTTGAATCGATTTGCTGAAGCACATAAAGTGCTTTCAATTTCTCCTCAACAGAAAATTCTTTGTGATCTAACGCCATAATATCAGCGAGCTTTTTCTCAAGCTGACCGATATCAACGATCTTTTCAATTTTACGAGGGGTTTCTTTTTCTGACTTTGTACGGATTTTGGCTTTACCTAGTTTACTTAAGGACACAGTTGATGAGGTATTATCTGGTTTAGAAATTTGTTTAACAATTTTAGAAACACTATTCTCCGAAGTATGTTTATCCGGCGGATTATGAATTGACTTCTTCTTCGAAGAAGGCTTTGCCTTAGCTACTGCCTTTCCCTTAGAAGTCGCTTTTTTTTCTGGTTTTAATACTTTTTTAGCCATGTTGATCAGTAATAATGTACCGGATTCGTTACTAATTCTGTCAAACGGACGGCAAATGTAGAAAAATTTCTCACAATTAACTCTTTTAATAAATCCATGGTGAACTGTTCGCTTTCAAAATGGCCAACATCAGCAATTACGATTCTGCCATCTGCGTCAAAAAACTGGTGGTATTTATAATCGGCTGTAACAAAAAAGTCTGCTTCTTCTCTAATGGCATCATTTAACAGAAAACTACCGCTACCGCCGCAAACAGCTATGCGCTTAACTTTTCTGCTTATCAGTCTGGAATGACGAATTCCTTTGGTTTTCATTGAAATTTTGAGGAATTCAAGAAATTCCATTTCCCCCATTTCATTCGGCAATTCCCCGACCATTCCACTGCCAACCTCCTGATTGGCGTTTTCGAGTGAATATATATCATAGGCAACCTCCTCATATGGATGCGCCAGACGAAGAGCCGCGAGTATTTGAGATTCCAGGTGGTTTGGGAAAATGGCTTCAATTCTAATTTCAGGTTCCCGGTGTTGTACTCCTATTTCACCTATATGCGGATTTGCACCTTCCAATGGACGGAAAGTTCCCGTTCCGGAAATATTAAAGCTAGCTTCATCATAATTACCAATTTTTCCGCAGCCCGCATCAAATAATGCCGCTCGGACTTTTTCCACATAGTCCACCGGACAAAAAGTAACAAGTTTTCGCAGCACATTTTTCTTAGGGGACAAGACTTTCAAGTTCTTTAATCCGAGGGTATCACATATTTTTTTATTGACGCCAGCATACACATTGTCAAGATTGGTATGAATAGCGTAGATTGCAATATTGTTCCGGATCGCCTTTATAATAGTGCGTTCAACATAATTTTTTCCATTCAGCTTTTTTAATCCTGAAAATACAATCGGGTGATGCGTTATCACCAGGTTGCAATTTTGTTTAACGGCTTCGTCAATGACTTCTTCCAAACAATCGAGTGCAATGAGGATGCCTTTTACTTCATTGGAATGATCGCCGACGATCAATCCTGAATTGTCATAACTTTCCTGGATAGACAAAGGCGCGATTGACTCAAGATAATCAGTTACTTCTTTAATTGATGTCATTCGTTATATTTCTAATTAATGCTTTTTCTCACTTACTCAATTTCATGAGCTTTGTATATTTCATGTATGCTGCTTGTGCAGAGATCCGACTGATCAGGAATCCCTCATAACCATCCAAAAAGCCCAGGCGCAAGAAGTAGTCCCGGACAAATTTTACAACAGGATTAAAAATAATGTTGAACCAAGAAGAACGTCTTCCCCTGGCAAATTCTTCCTCCGCCATCAGGGAGGTAAATTTTTCTACCTGTTTCCTGTGTTCAGCAACAGTATAAAATGTGTAATGAAGACAATCTCCTTTTAGCAAAGTAACTTTTTCATCTTTTGGATGAATAAGCCACTCGTGAATGGTTCCTTCCCACCTGCATTTTCTGCGGTCATATAATCTCAACTTGATGTCAGGATACCAGCCGCCATGCCTGATCCATTTTCCACAATAATTGGTAAGCCGGTTAAAACTAAATAGCCCGGTTGCACCATTATTCCTGATCTCAAGAATTGACCGGCGAAGTTCATCAGAAAGCGCTTCATCAGCATCTAAAGAAACAATAAAGTCATTTTTAGCCTGTTGATGGGCAAAGTTCTTTTGTGCTGAATAACCCATCCACTTATTCTCAATAAACCTGACACCGGCTGAGATGCAGATTTCCTTTGTCCGATCGGTTGAAAAAGAGTCAACAACCAGAATCTCATCCACAACGGACCTGAGGGATTCAATACATCTTTCGATGTTGCGCTCTTCGTTAAGTGTAATTATGATGGCAGATATAGGAATCACGCGAGCAAGTTATATACTTTTTTGCAGTCAGGGTTCTTTCTTGTTCCTTTGTTCACATCAAAAAAAAATGAAGGCGTGAATAATGTGAAAGAGATCATAAGTTCCCTTCGTGAAGGAGATTTCAAATCTCTTGCCCGTGCCATTACCATTGTGGAAAATGAACTCGTGGGCTATGAGGAAATTCTGCTTTCACTGAATTCACGTTCATCGATTCCGATCATTGGCATAACCGGTCCGCCGGGGGCAGGTAAAAGCACACTTATAAATTCACTGGTTGGTTATCTTTTACAGCAGAAAAAAAGGATTGCTGTCGTTGCTGTGGATCCAACATCACCGTTTAATTACGGATCACTTTTAGGCGACCGCCTGAGGTTGTCAGCGTTTTTCAATCACCCTGATGTTTTTATCCGTTCACTTGCTTCACGAGGATCGCTGGGCGGCCTGAGTGAAAAGATAATTGAAGTGACTGATATACTCAGGCAATCGAACTTTGATTACATTTTTGTTGAAACAGTTGGCGTTGGTCAAAGCGAGGTTGAGATAGCGGGATTGGCAGACACCACAGTTGTTGTTATGGTTCCCGAATCGGGTGATGACATTCAAACAATGAAAAGCGGCATCATGGAAATCGCTGATATTTTTGTTGTTAACAAATGCGACCGGGAAGGAGCGGATCGTTTTGCAGTCAATCTCAGACATTTGATCCATGATAAAGAACACCTGGAGTGGACCGTTCCGGTTGTTAAGACTTCAGCAATGAATAATGAAGGGATTGACGAGCTGGTTATGCATATTGACAAACACAATAGAGAAAACACCAACAACCAAAAAAAAATATTTTTGCTCACTGAAAAAGCATTCCGGCTTCTGCAACGTGAGCGAATGAGAGGGGTCAGTAAAGCTAACATTCACGAGAAGATCAGCGCTCATGAAAAAGAAGCAGACTTTAATCTGTACAAGTTTGTTAAATCCATGACCTGAAATTATTTTGATTTTCCAGCGTCCAGTCGTCTTCAGTAAATGAGACCTCAGCCATTGATATTTAGTGGTAAATAACATTTTGAGATATTAAAATAATTGTAACTTTCACCGCGAATATGCTCAAACTAATTACGAAGAAACTTACAGGAAAATTCCTCTATTATTGTTTTCCGGCCTTGCTGTTTTTTACAATTCAGGGCTACTCACAGGTCTTCTGGACAGAAGATTTTGGCACCGGATGTAATACCGGGTTTCCTGCAGATGGCTTAACTACGGCCAATGGAACCTGGACTGTTGACACAACAGTCGGTTTTAATGCAACATATGCCAATGACTGGTTTATCAGCGCACATGTTAACAACAATGGAGCAGGAAACTGCGCCAACGATTGTAGCGGTGGAAGTAATCAGACACTCCATGTGGGTAATACAGGTATCACAACACCTGTGGTTATCCCCGGCGATTCAGGCTCCTATTTAACAGGAGCATATTGTGGATTCGGAGTTTGTTCCTCGACCAGTAAGCGCGCTGTTTCTCCGGTAATTGATTGTACAGGAAAAACAGGAATAACGCTCGACTTCCTATACTATGAAGGCGGAGACGTTGCTGATATTAACGGTAATGCAACACTGTGGTATTTTGACGGTTCAACATGGACTCAAATTGACCCGCTTCCTAAAACAAGCAATGGTGGTTGCGCAGGTACAATTTATGGCACCTTTACAGTTTATAGTTTCACGTTACCCGCTTCTGCAGATAATAACAGTTCTGTGAAACTGGGATTTCAATGGGACAATGATGACAGCGGAACGGGGACAGATCCATCAACGGCATTCGACGACATTCAGTTATCGACATCTACGTCTTTGGCACCGGTAGCAGATTTCGACGTTGACTTTACGTCAATTTGCGAAGGAGATACTGTATACTTCTCTGATCTTAGCACAAACACACCAACTTCCTGGCAATGGACATTCCCCGGAGGAACTCCCGGAACTTCCACCGATCAGAATCCGGTTGGTATTTCATACAGTGCTGCCGGCGTTTATGATGTAATACTGGTAGCAACGAATGCAGATGGCAGTGATACTGAAACCAAAACCGGGTTTATTACGGTTAATGTTTGTACTGGAGTACCACTGGCAGATTTTATTGCAAGTGATTCAATAATCTGTGAAGGTGATGCCATTGATTTTACTGACCTGAGTACAAATGCACCTACCGGATGGCAATGGTCTTTTCCGGGAGGAACGCCGGCTACTTCCACGGATCAAAATCCGACCGGCATCGTATTTAGTGCTGCGGGTATTTATGATGTAACATTGTATGCAAGCAATTCATTTGGCACGGACACGTTCCTTCATGCGGGTTACATCACTGTGAATGTTTGCGGCGGCGGACCTGTTGCCAATTTTTCAGCAAGCAGTACAAGTCTATGCACGGGTGATTTGATTGATTATACTGACTTAAGCACGAATTCTCCAACAACCTGGGACTGGACATTTTTTGGAGCCACTCCCGGTACCTCCACTGATCAGAACCCTGTAGGTATATCTTATCCTGCCTCCGGCAACTATAATGTTCAGCTGATAGTATCCAATGCGAATGGCAGTGATACTCTTTTATTCACAAATTACATTTCTGTAACCGCCTGTGTTCCACCGATAGCCGGCTTTACAGCCAGTGACACTGTTTTATGTACGGGAGACTCGATCAGTTTTTTTGATCTGAGTACCGGCAATCCGACTGCTTATCAATGGACTTTCTTCGGGGCAACGCCTCCGGTTTCTTCAGTGCCGAATCCAACAGGTATTTTTTATAATACACCGGGTGTATATACAGTGCAGTTAATTGTTAGCAACAGCAGCGGAAGTGATACCGTAGTATTTACAAACTATATCAATGTAAATGCATGCATACCTCCTGTTGCAGGATTTACATCCACTCAGACAACATTGTGCGAAGGCAGTTGTATTGATTTTACTGACCAGTCATTTGGAACACCCACAACATGGCTGTGGTTATTTCCGGGTTCCAATATTGTTAGTTCAACAGATCAGAATCCTGTGAATGTTTGCTATTCAGATTCAGGCTCGTACAATGTAACACTGATCGTTAAGAATGATTATGGATCTGATACTTTGATACAGACCAACTACATCACTGTAGATACCTGCCCGAAACCGATCGTTCATTTTATGGCAACGGATACTTTTTTCTGTTCGACCAATTGCATTGATTTTACAGACTTCAGCGATAATATTGATTCAACAACAATTGCTCACTGGATATTCCCAGGTGGAAGCCCATCAGATACAACAATTCAATATCTTAACGGATCAGTCTCTCCTTTGACTGTCTGCTATCCAGAGGAGGGAATTTTTGATGCGATCTTAATTGAGACCAACCAGTATGGTTCGGATACGCTCGTGCTTTCACAATACATCAATGTAATCAATGTACCGGGCTCATATATAAGCAATGACACTGCGATCTATTTCGGATCTTCTGTGCAGTTGCACGCAGGCGGAGGCGTAGCCTATCAATGGTCAGTTCAACCAGAGGGATCTGTTTTCATTCCAGGTGATACCGATCCGAACCCTGTTGTTACCCCCAACAGCATTATACCTGAAGAGTTATATACTTACTATTGTGAAATAACAGATGGGACGACAGGATGCAAGACAAAGAAACAAGTAACAATAGAAATCCTGCACGACGATCATATTTTTGTACCAAATTCCTTTAAGCCATCCTCGTACGGAGCAAACAGTACAGTGGGCGTTTATGCAACCAATGTGAAGAAATTATCGTTTGTGATCTATGACCGCTGGGGAGAGAAAGTATTTGAATCAAGCAGTCCATGTCCAGATACAGGCCCATGTAATCCTTCAGGATGGGATGGAAAATACAAAGGAAAGGACTGCGAGATGGGAACCTATGTTTATACGTTGTTCTTAATCAGTGAAGGCGGTAATATTTATCATCAGAACGGGAACATCACATTGATAAGGTAAGGCGCGATGAAAAAAATTATTTTATATTTTTTTATTTTAATGATTGCGGGGATCTTTCCTGCATCATCACAAGATGCACACTACTCTCAGTGGCTGAATACCCCTTTAGCGCTAAATCCCGCAATGACAGGAGTATTCAACGGGAAATTCCGTTTCAGTAATGATTTCAGAAGTCAGTGGTCGGGGATAACGAAGGCTTACACTGACATTCATGTATCAGCAGATTTACCGGTAGGCAGGTCATTGCTCAGGAACGGACAATTTTTTGGTGTTGGATTTATGCTTGCCCAGAACAGGTCAGGAAGTGATTTTTTCCGTCAGACCATCATTCAGGGATCATTGAGTTATACCACGCCGATCGATGACGGGGATAATTTCATTTCAGTTGGCTTTCAGGGAGGTTTGAATCAAAATTCCGTTGACATGAGTGGCAGTACATGGGGCAGTCAGTGGAACGGAGATGATTTTGATCCTGGTGCGAGCCAAGATGTTCCTGTTGTTTCGCTTGAGCAATTCAGCTTTGTGGATCTTTCGGCCGGCGTATTCTGGCATTATGTTCCGGATCAGTACAACTTTGTTTATGCAGGGCTTGCAGCGAGTCATATTGGCGGAGAGAATACAAGTTTTTTCATCAACGAAGTTTATAACATACACAGGCGCTATACTGTGAATGTCGGAAGTGACATATCAACTTCTGATGAACATCAGACCTGGTTTTCGCCCAAAGCACTTTTCATGATCCAGGGTAGTCAGAAAGAAATTGCAGGTGGATTTTCTATAAAAAACAAAGTTCGTTTCAAATCGCAGTACACCAATTACCAGAAAGAGTTGATGTTTAGTCTTGGTGCATATTATCGTTTTGCAGATGCAGTAATTGTAGCTGCCCGTTTCGAATACAACAACTTAAGTATCGGATTGAGCTATGACTATACCCTTTCCTCATTGCGTAAGAATGCCAATGCAGGAAGTGCCTATGAGATCACGATTGCTATATTGAATCCACTGAAACGGGGCGAGATCAGGCGGAATTATAATAAGATGCCGAAGTTTTTTTAGGTACTAAGTACTAATCACTTACGAATTTACTAATGAAGCAACAGATATCTGGTAGCTTCATTAATGCCTGGAGCATTATTTCCTTTGCTTAATTGAAAAATGAGATTAATTTTGCAGCCCGTTTGGAAAAACGCGGCCCGTTGGTCAAGGGGTTAAGACGCTTCCCTTTCACGGAAGAATCAGGGGTTCGATTCCCCTACGGGCTACAAG
>CAYHHK010000043.1:0-29466 GCA_964356415.1 uncultured Flavobacteriales bacterium | reverse complement strand
TGATAATTCGTGTAATTCGTGGCAAGATACCTCGTCTCGCCTTAGGCGAGGCGGGTTCATTCATTTCAAAAAACTGTCATTTCCTTACATATGTAAGATTGCATGCGAAAATTACTACCCCCGGAACTTGTTTGGCCGTAATTACCTTCAAATCAAAACCTGTTCAAAATGAAAAATGAACCTGTGGTAACCTACGATCATATGCAAGAAGACAGTACACCAATCTCATCTTCCTTCGGAAATGCTGAAGAAAATTCAAATCATCCAATAAGCCTCTACATGATCTTCGCAGTGGATCTGCTCCTGATCTGCGGTATCGGGGTTCTGGTATTCCAGTTGGTATTCTAAGAAAAAAATATTTTAATAATAAAGCCCTTCGGACATGAATTTGACCGAAGGGCTTTATTAATTATTTACCTCTGTTATTGAGTTTTGATAACGCGCATCATTTTTCTTTGATCGCCTGCAGTTATTTCAAGCAGGTAAACACCGGGGTGAAGTTGCTCTCCGATTTCAATTGCTTCGTTGTTCCTGATATCAGCAAGAAATACTTTTTCTTTTCCCAGCAAGTCGAACACCCTGATTGTGGATTTGTTTTCCAGTTCGCTTTTTATGATTATGGTGAACATGCTGTAAAATGGATTCGGATATACGTCTGCATTCAATTCTTCATTCATATTCATCGCCTCAGCTTCGCGGCAATTTACAGTAACAGAACAAGCTGCTGAAGTATTGTTACCACAGGCATTCGTAACTTTAACTGTATAAGTAGCTGATGAAGAAGTTGAAGAGGTATGCGTTTGTTTGGTAGATGCGCTGATGATTGATCCATTCTTATACCATTGATAAGTATAACCGGTACCTCCCGGATTTGCAGTCAAAGCAACTGATGCTGTTGCACATTTGCTTACAGATGCCGGGTTGATTGTTGCTACCGGAGCTGCAGTTGTGCTTACTAAAATTGCAATTGAAGTGCCGGTGCATGCTCCGCTGGTGATGGTTACGGTGTAGCTTCCGGCAGTTGTTGCGGAATAAGTCAGTGCAGTTGCACCACTGATATTAATTCCGCTTTTTTTCCATTGGTACGTATAACCCGTTCCGGTGTTTGAACTCAGCAATACGCTTCCTGTTCCGCACCAGCTTATTGCTCCTCCTGTTGTTATCGATGCTGTAATATTTCCTGTAGTAACCACCACAGCTGCTGATGTTGCACTGCCACAAGAATTCGTAACAACAACAGTATAAGAACCGGCAGTGCTGGCAGTATAAGCTGCTGCAGTTGCCCCCGAAATATTTGCAGCATTCAGTTTCCACTGATAAGTCAATCCGGTTCCGGTGTTTGCATTGATCACGACTGTTTGTCCTCCGCAAAGCTGGGTTGACCCTGTTGGTGTTGCAGTAGCCGGCGGCGCTGTGTTGACGGTAATTGAAGTAGCTGATGAAGTAGCTGTACATGCGCCGTTTGAAATCGCAACAGTATAACTTCCTGCCGTGTTTGCAGAATAAGTAATGAGTGTTGCACCTGAAATATTGGCGCCATTCCGTTTCCACTGGTATGTATATCCTGTGCCTGATGATGCTGTCAATAATACACTTCCTCCGGAACAGAATGTTGTAGATCCACCTGCAGTTATTGTAGCAGTAATTGTTCCGCTTACAGTCACTACAGTTGCTGCAGAGGTTGAATTACCACAGGTATTACTGACAGTAACAGTATAAGATCCTGAAGCACTTGCAGTATATGATGCGGCAGTAGCTCCGGAAATTGCTGAACCATTTTTCTTCCATTGATAGGTGAGGCCGGTTCCTGTGTTTGCATTCAGCACTACTGTATTACCTGTACAAATGGTTGTGGGTCCTCCTGCGGTTATCGTTGCCGTTGGCATTGGGTTTACTGTTACAACACTTGCTGATGATGTTGAATTTCCGCAGCTGTTGGTCACAACCAAAGTATAGGATCCCGCAGCATTAGCTGTATAGCTTGCTGCAGTCGCTCCTGAAATATTTGTGGTATTAAGTTTCCACTGATATGTGAAACCTGTTCCGGTATTTCCATTGAGTACAACACTGCTGCCTGAACATATTGTTGTGGATCCTGCAGGTGTGATGGTTGATGATGGTGCAGCATTGACTGTGACAGAAATCGAATTAGAAGACCGGGTACAGGTACCGCTTGTTACTGCACAAGTGAATGCACCCGTTGTATTTGCAATGTAAGATATGGCCGTTGCACCTGAAACGTTTGTTCCGTTTTTTTTCCACTGGTAGGTATATCCGGTTCCGGTTGCTGCAGTTAAAGTCACATTGGATCCGGTACAGAAAGTGGTTGCACCTCCTGCGGTAACCGTTGCCGTTACAGAACAACATGCGCCGGCACTGTAAGCCACACCGGGCGATCCTCCCGAACAACCAGCAAACCAGTTTGCGCCGTCATCAAGGTTGCCGGCCTGACTCAATAATTCGAGTGTGTATCCTTGCCCGTCAGGTGTAAGAGGCCACGGTGCTGCATTATCGTAAGTAAATGACTTGTACAAAGTACCGTCGTATTTATACAGCCGGATAATTTCCCCACCATTTTCAAAACCGAAATCAATAGCCTGATAGTTGGACACGGAAGGAAAACGTGCCTGGAATTTTGTAGCTTCTGTTGCAAGCACAAGCCGTCCGTTTGCAGCAAAAACAGTTCCTGCAGGGAAGGTATATTTATGGTTGTCATTTTCATCTTTGATGTACCATGCAGAAATGTCAAGCGTTGTAGCTCCATAGTTCCACAATTCAAGCCAGTCGCCGGCATCAGCAGTTGAACTTGAATTGTAATTTACTTCACTGAAAGTAATTTGTGTGGATGAGGCACTTCCTGTAAAGTATGCAGTGATAGCATCTGATGCAGTGAAGTTTTGCGTAACGGTCTGGTTGGTATTATTGACAGGGAATGCAACAGTTGATTTCCAATAATTGAAAGTATATCCCGGATTGGGAACAGCAGTGATCGTTACAGGATTTCCGTTAAAGTAAACACCGGTCCATGGATAGGTCGCAGGAGAGATCGTGCTGATGATGATATGACCTGAACCTGCAGGTGAAGTATTTAAGGTGAGAGTAACTTGTCCTGTCAATGCAAATTCCGTCTGTGCATGGCTTCTGAGGTTGGATGTTCTGTTATTAATAAAAGTGGTGAAGGTGCTCAGCTCAGTATTCCATGTTGATACACTTCCGCCATATTTTGTAAAGCTGCGCGGCAAGTCCGTATTGATGCTGTCCTTTACGGCATTTTTATGATTGAGCACATTGGTGGGGAGAAAAATCGTGTTTAGCAAATCCGCATACCTGTTGATGAAGTATTGTTTGAACTGGGTATTCGATAACAGTTTGTCAAACATTCCCGAAAAAGGGTTCGCTGAGTTTGGTCTCCTTGCACGGGTGAGGGTGTTGTCAGAATAAGTAACATTCAATCCTGCAGACTGATCGAGGTCATAAGTAAGGTATTTGAATTTTCCTGTGGTAGTTCGGGGTCTCCAGAGTTTTATGTTGTTTGTCCAGTCACCTATCCAGTCGCTGTTGCCGCAATAGATCTCAGCGATAAAATAATCTGCATAGTTCATCAAGTCAAACATGCCGTTCATGGTGTTATAGTAGGAGCCACCGGATGGACTGGATGAAGTTGCATAAGCATACATGGCATTAAAAGCAGAATCGCTGCCTTGCTTAATTTCTGTTGAACCACTTTTAGATGCAAGAAAATCTATCTCATCTTTTTTATAGCCGTAATTGTTCTTCACGAAATTGTGATCATCATTCTCATCGAGGTAATAGACACCGAAAAACTGCCCGTTCACAAAACCGAGACAAGGCTCTTGCCCCATGTAAGAAGCGTTCGTGTTTTTCAGATTTTTTTCCAAAGCAGCATCACGTAAATGTGCTTTGTGCCAGTCATTGCCGGCATTCCTGATAACCCAATTATCCCATTTCGTAATAAAACTTTTGTCAGGAATCAATGCATAATCAATTGCAGCAGTACCCCATTTGTCATCCATCTTCACTTCCAGACTCTTTTGTGGTTTTGCCCTCGAATAACCACCGTTAATTTTAATGTTTGCATTGAATTTAAATACACGGTTCTTCTGTTTGTCAAAATATTCAATCGTCGCCGGCTTCTCCCAATCATTCCAGAAGTTTGCACCGAAGTATGGAGATGTTGTGCTTGCATTTGGCCCCATCACATAGATGCCGGTATTATAGTCCCAAAGATTACTTGGTGTTGTCGTAATAGCAAGAATTGGAAGTTTCGTGGTTTCATTGATGAAGTAATCATTGGTTATGGTTGCACTTGGCAATAAACCGGTTGCGAATACTTTGGCACGGATTACCTGGGTTGTATCAAGATTGATCGGTGTGGAATATACCGTTGAAGCAGTTGTTGGATCAGTTCCGTCTCTTGAATACCTGATCACTCCGCCGGGCTGAGTTGTCGTAAGGGTGAGTGATTGCGAACCCGTATAGAAATTTCCGGTTAGAGAAAACAATGGAATGGAAGCATAACCTGTTGCACAAACAGAAGAATTGTTAGTTGTACCTGCTGTTGGTGTTTCAAAATAGCACCACGTCGAACCACCATCTGTACTTCTTCCATAGCTGTCATCAATCTCCATGTTCGGGTAGGTTTTCTGATCAAGTATAGTTCCGGCCGCATTCGAAAGCAAAACGGTTTCTCCAGTTTTGTCAAGTTTGAATTTGGCATGCATATATTCAGTTGGAGGAACAGGAAACCACGAAGGTAGTGAGCTGAAATAAGTTCCATTGTCAGTAAATCCAAAGGATAAAAACGGATTGCTTGAGAGATCAGTGGATGTAGTAGTGTTGTTATGCGTTTCAACTGTTAATACATTCGTTCCGTTTACAAGAACAGTGGCAAGGAAAGTTTTGCTAAGGTAAAATGAATCTGGTTTTTGTCCCTGATAAAGAGTTGCTTCATGTGATGCTGTTGCCAAAAGGTTATATGCCGGACGAACACCGGAAGTTCCAAGGTTCGCACGAGCAATTTCTTTCCCATTCATGTAAGCCACAAAACCGTCATCATAATCCATGTTGAAAACACCCTGTGTGATTTTCCCTGTATCAGCAATTGTAATTGTTTTGCGCATGTATACTGATACAGAACTGGTTGCAATCGTTGTTCCATCATCGGAGTCGCCGAAACCCATTCCTCCTGTTCCGTTTGTCCAGGTAGCATCGTTGAAAGAGAGATTTCTCCAGTTCGTATCAGCTCCGGCTGTGGGAATTTTATACTTCCATGTATCATTTGCCTTAGCAGCACATTCCCAGTGATGGGTTGTTTGCTTTTTACTGGTATCGTCGGTCACAACGATCAAATAACCATGGGATTGAATTGTAATATCGGGGAATGTCCATTTTAAAGGGATTGTTATATTATCTGAAAACCCATATCCATTGATATTAACTGCAGAGGTTCCTGCATTGTATAATTCAACCCAATCCGGATTTGATTTATATTCATCTGTAAAGGACCCATTATTACTTGGAGTAATCTCATTTATTATAACCTGTGAATAAGTACTGGTTGAAATTTGAAAGCAAAAAGGCAGCAATGCCACCCATAGGTTGCGGGTAATAAATTTCATGGTAAATCGTATTAGTTGTTGATGCAATAAAGATAAGTACAGAATTCCTCCTAAATGCCTTCTGGAACAATTAATTTTTAACATTTTGACGAACGATATAAATTTGTTGGTGAATATTAGCAGAATAGCCTGATTTAATAAATTTCAGGAATCTTGACATAGAATATTACTTTTGCCGGACTATTAAAATACATCCAAATGAGAAAATTGTTTACAACCTGCCTACTGTTCAATTTATTATTTTTCAGTTCTTCTAAAGCACAAATTACTTTGAGTTCATTCGCTTCCGGTTTTACTTCACCGGTAGATATCAAAAATTGCGGCGACGATAGACTTTTCATTGTTGAGCAAGCGGGATATATCCAAATTGTTGATACCAACGGAAATCAATATCCCAATCCTTTTCTTGATATTGATGCAAGAGTAATATCTGGAGGTGAAAGAGGTTTACTCGGACTCGCTTTTGATCCTGACTTTAAGAATAACAGATTTATTTATGTTAATTATACAGCCCAAACCCATGGTGATACCAGGATTTCAAGGTTTACAGTAAGTGCTGCAAACCCAGACTCTGTTGACCAAAACAGCGAACAGATCCTGCTTACCATCTGGCAACCCTATTCAAACCATAATGGCGGCCATCTCGCATTCAGTCCGGTAGATGGTTACTTATATATCGGTACGGGTGATGGCGGCAATGGTGGTGACCCGGGTAACCGTGCGCAAAATGTTGATTCCTTGCTTGGTAAAATGCTTCGTATTGATGTGAGTGATACGAGTGTTGCTTATTCTATTCCCGCTGATAATCCTTTGGTAGGCAGTAATGGAAGGGACGAAGTATGGAGTCTCGGTTTAAGGAATCCCTGGCGATGGAGTTTTGATCGCTGGAACGGGGATTTATGGATTGGAGATGTTGGACAAAATGCTTGGGAGGAAGTAGATTATGAGCCAGCTTCAATAGCAGGTCGCAATTATGGATGGCGATGCTATGAAGGGAATGGTCATCTATATAATACTGCAGGATGTCAAGCCGCATCAGCATATGATGCGCCTATTTATGAATACGCTAATAATGGAGCAGCAATTGTTGGTGGATACCGATACAGGGGAGCAAAGTTTTCAAACCTTTATGGTAAGTATTTTTTGACTGATCAGTACACCAGCACTTATCAGTTCCGTACACTTGAATCCAATGGAACAGGAGGATGGAATGCAACCCTTATTGGAACTCTCGGACAATCTACAGTTGTAGCATTCGGAGAAGACCGCTGGGGCGAGTTGTATTGTGCAGATTATGGCAATGGAGGAATATACAGGTTTGAAGGCGCCTCCTGTTCACCGGTTGCCTCTATTAATGAGAATGATACCATTTACGTTTGCGATACCATCAATCCATATGTATTAAGAACTCCTTCCGGAAATGGATTTCATTACCAGTGGTTCCTGAACGGCAATGCGATTAGTAACAGCGATAACGATTCGTTGCTGATTACCCAGGCAGGAACTTATTATGTAGTTGCCACCGATGGTTCCAATTGTACAGCAACCTCAGTTCCTGTGCTTGTTATTTATTCAGGATTGCCTTCTTTAAATATTTCGGGACTGGATACTTTTTATTGTATTTACCATGAGCAGGATACCCTGACCGGAACCCCGATTGGCGGAACATTTTCAGGTCCCGGATTATACGGACCATCAAATCGTTATTTTGATCCTGCAGTAGCGGGTCTGGGTGATCATACGATCACATATACCTTCACCGATTTTACATCAGGATGTATGAACTCTTCAGATGCTACTACACATGTTGACCTGTGTACCGGGATAACAGCGGAAACATTCCTTCCGCGCTTCAAACTTTATCCGAATCCAAATGCGGGAGTATTTTCGATTGACTTTTACATGGATAGAATAGCACCACTGGATATTTGTGTAACTGATATTACAGGGAGAAGCATTTACAGGGAAATGATGCATGCAGAAACAGGAGCGCAATCTGTGCCCCTTAATCTCGCACACCTTTCAAAAGGCATTTACAATTTAAAAGTGACCGGAGAAAAGGGCGCAATTACCAAGCGGTTGATCATTGAATAACAGAGTTTTTCTTCTTCAAGATCAGCCACGACTATTGTAGAATGAAAAAATTTCTTCTTGTTGTTTTAATATTTGCTTTCCAGATTGCGATTGCGCAGCAACCTTTTTCTGTTTCTCTGATTCCTTCACCTTTTACTGCTGTTCCGGCAATTCAGTCAGGCGTATTTGCCGAGTGGGGCGGGAAGTGGATATTTATTGGCGGCCGCAGAGACGGCTTGCATAATTTTCAGGGCGGAATGGGATTTCAGAAATACATGAGGAACGATTCAATCTTTGTAGTTGATCCTGTTGCCGATTTGCAATGGGTAGCTCCTTTGACTTCTTTGCCAGATTATGTAAGAGAATCCATCAGCTCATCAAATGCTGAATCCTTTCAATCTGATTCAATGCTTTACATCGTGGGCGGGTATGGCCGTTGTGATTCTCTATTTGCGAACATAACCTTTCCCACTTTGACTGCTGTAAACCTGAATTCAATCATATACAATGTTACCAATGGCTATGCTGTAAGTCCGGCCATCAGGCAGATACAGGATTCCAATATTATTGTTACAGGTGGACACCTTGAGAAAATTGATTCAACATATTACCTCATTTTCGGACATCGGTTTGACGGCATGTATAGCAAGATCACAGGATCAACACTGTTTGTACAAACGTATTCAAACTCGATCAGGAAATTCAACATTCATGATGACGGCACTTCGCTTTCAATTGCAAATTATACTACCGTTACTGACACAGATAATTTTCATCGCAGAGACCTGAATGTTGCAGAACAGATTTTTCCGAATGGCGAATATGGATATACTGCTTTCGGAGGTGTTTTTCAAAAAAATGCAACATTGCCTTTCCTGACGCCGATCGATATTACCTCAGCAAATATTCAGCATAATTCCGGTTTCAACCAGAACCTCAATCAATATGAAACGGCATTGATGCCTGTTTATGATTCCATCAATAACTTCATGCACTCTGTTTTCTTCGGTGGCATGAGTTTGTACACTTACGATACAATTAACAATATCCTTGTGCAGGATACATTGGTTCCCTTTGTAAATACTATAAGCAAGGTAAGCAGGGATGGTGCCGGGAATCTCACTGAGTACAAATTGCCCGTTGAGATGCCTACACTCAGCGGAACGAATGCACGGTTTATTCCTGACCCCACAATTATGATTAGGCATCAGTCAATCGTAGACCTCAATTCACTTTCAGGAAACACACGTGTCGGATGGATCGTGAATGGTATTGAAAGCGATCTCCCAAATATTGCAGACCTCGATCCTGAAAGCATGAGCCGTCCGAGTGCAATGGCTTATGAGGTGTGGGTTGATGTTGCGCCAGACCAAGTTCATGACCTTCCACTTACTAACACGATACTTGGCCTGAATGTATACCCTAATCCGACAAGTCATACGGCCTACATTGATTTCATCATGAATGAAAGCGGCAAAACATCAGTAGAGGTATTGGATGCAACAGGAAAAGTGCTGAAGCGTTATGCGTTCAAAGGCAAGAAATCAGAAATGATCCATATTCCGGTATCTACTTCTTTTTTTTCAGAAGGCCTTTATACATGCATCATTAAGACAGAGCATGGAATGAAAGCAGCACGGTTTATTGTGAGATAGAAAATGCACGGATAGTGAGGCAAGTCTGAAGTTTTGTCGCATCTGCATTTCGAAATAAATCAGGTAATGTCTATTTTTTCAATCTCATTGCTCAACTGAAGCAAGGATGAACGCAATTTACCCAATGAGTTTTTCAAGGCAATTTTATCTACCAGATCATTCTGAATCGGGGCTATGTCTGTTTCCGGTTCTGATGCCATCATTGATTCAGATGATTCAATCACATCCATTTTAGGCTCAGGAGCAAGTTTCATTTTCTTTTTCAAGCCATTCATCTCCACTTTGGCTCCTTTCAGGGTAAATCCTTTTTCCTTCACCAGATGATAGATAACTTTGAAATTTTCTATGTCACCTATTGTGAACATGCGGTTGCCTTTTTTGTTCGTTGCCGGTTTGATCACATCGAACTGTTTAGACCAAAAACGGATGTGAGAAGTGTTCACATCGAACATTTTCGCAACCTCTCCAATGGAGTAAAAAATTTTTTCGATTTCTTTTTCTTTGTAAGGCATGGCATTGAAATTTAAATTCAAATTTATGTATTGATTCCGATAAGCTGAATATTAATCAAATGATTGACCCGGACGGGAAGCAAGTTCCATCATCTTTTCATATTCTTCAGGCGTAAGGTCATTGTAGTAGAAGTTGGCAGGGTTTATAGGATTGCCTCCTTTGCGAACTTCATAGTGTAAATGCGGTCCCGTTGAAGTCCCGGTGCTGCCGACATATCCAAGCAGGTCACCACGGGTTATTTTTTGTCCGGGACGAACAGCGATCTTGCTCATATGGCCATACAGGGACTCATACCCCCAGCCATGATTGACAATTACATTATTACCATAGCCTCGGCCGTCATATTCAATCTTGGCAACTGTACCGTTACCCGTTGCATGGATGGGAGTTCCCACCGGGGCAGTGAAATCCATACCGTCATGCATTTTTTCCGTCTTGTATATCGGATGGATACGCCAGCCAAATCCACTGGCAATGTATTTCAGATCCTTATTTGCGATGGGCTGAATGGCAGGAATGGAAGCCAGCATCTGTGATTTATTCTTCACAAGATTAAAAACTTCATCAAAAGATTTGCTCTGAATATAAAGCTGTTTGCTCAGTTTGTCTACCTGCATGGTTACTTCCATGATAAGGTCAGCATTGTAGTAGTCTTTTAGATCATTGTAACGATCCACCCCTCCATAACCGGCCTCCCGCACCGACTGCGGAATCGGATCAGCTTCAAATATCACACGGTATATGGTATTGTCTCTGTCCTGAATATCACTTAAAACGGCCTCGGCCTGGTCGGTACGCTGCTGTAGCATTTCATATTGCAGGGAAATTTCTTCCAGCTGACGTTTCAACTGGCGCTCCTTTGGAGAGTCTACAACGTTCCACAAAACGACAATAATGATGGAAGCAAATACGATAGCCGTAGTGAGAAATCCGAATACGCGAAGGAGGCGTTTCTTCAGGGTGATCCTGACACGCTCATACTTCAGGTTTGAAGGATTGAAATAGTACTTTACTTTCGGCATTTTGATTTACTTTCGCGCAACCGCGACAAAAATAACAGGAAATTCCTAATAGTGAACCGGATATGGCCTATTTGAGAAATAGTAATAAACCGGTGAAGGTTAACTGTTCTTGGGTCGTGGCTTGAAAATATTACATACAAGATGACTTCCACAGAAATAAGAAAGACATTCTTAGCGTTTTTCGAGAGTAAAGGACACAAGATTGTTGCATCTTCTCCCATGGTCGTAAAGAATGACCCTACACTAATGTTTATCAACAGTGGTATGGCTCCCTTTAAAGATATCTTTTTGGGTAACCAGCCCATCAAATATTCCCGCGTGGCCGATACCCAAAAGTGCCTGCGGGTTAGCGGAAAGCACAATGACCTGGAAGAGGTTGGCATAGACACCTACCACCATACCATGTTTGAGATGCTTGGTAACTGGAGCTTTGGCGATTATTTTAAGAAAGAAGCAATTGCATGGAGCTGGGAATTGCTCACAGAAGTTTACAAACTTCAGAAGGACCGTTTATATGTCACCGTTTTTGAAGGTGATGAAAAGGAAAAATTAAAATTTGACCAGGATAGTTTTGACTTCTGGAAGCAGCACATCGCCGAAGAACGGATATTGCGCGGAAACAAAAAAGACAATTTCTGGGAGATGGGCGAGCAGGGTCCCTGTGGCCCTTGTTCAGAAATTCATGTTGACCTAAGAAGTGAAGAAGAAAGGAAAAAAGCCGATGGAAAAAACCTTGTGAATGCAGGGCATCCGCAGGTAGTTGAAATCTGGAATAATGTATTCATGGAATTCAACAGGAAAGCTGATGGTTCTCTTGAACCGCTTCCGGCCAGGCATGTGGACACAGGCATGGGCTTTGAAAGATTGTGTATGGCACTTCAGGGCAAGACATCCAATTACGATACAGATGTTTTTCAGCCACTCATACAGTTCATTTCTTCTCGATGCGGAATAAAATACGGAGCAGATGAAAAGGGCGACATTGCCATGCGTGTAATGAGTGATCACATCCGTGCCATTACGTGTGCGATTGCAGACGGGCAACTTCCCTCCAATAACAAGGCAGGTTATGTGATCCGCAGAATTCTTCGCAGGGCCGTGCGTTACGGTTTTACTTTTCTAAATCTGAAGGAACCATTTCTTAATAAACTCATTCCGATTCTTGCTGAACAATTCAAAGAAGTTTTTCCTGAAATAAAGTCACAGCAGGGTTTTATTATGCGTGTGGTTACGGAAGAAGAGAATGCATTTCTGAGAACACTTGAGGTAGGAATCAAAAAGTTTGAAGACCTGAAAGCAAATAATGTCTCAGGCGAATTTGCTTTTGAACTGTACGATACGTTTGGTTTTCCGATTGACCTTACACAACTCATGGCCCGTGAAAAAGGTATGGATGTGGATATGGTAGGATTTAATAAATGCCTTTCAGAGCAGAAAAACCGCTCGCGTGCTGCAGCGCAGGTGGACACTGAAGACTGGATAAGCCTCACCCCGGCCCTCTCCCCCGTCCGAACGGATGTTCATCCGGGCGGGGAAGGAGAAGGAGCCACAGCCACAGCTTTTGTCGGGTATGATGAATTGGAGAGTGATTGTGAAATATTAAAATACAGAAAAGTTAAGGCAAAAGGAAAAGAACAGTTTCAGATTGTTTTGTCAAGAACTCCGTTTTATGCTGAGAGTGGTGGCCAGGTAGGTGATATGGGCTATTTAGAAGTGGCAGTCAGCAGCAGTAGTCAACAGCCCGAAAAAATATATATTACAGATACGCAAAAGGAAAACAACCTGATCATTCATTTCGCTGATAGATTGCCTAAGGATCTGAATGCCACATTTCATGCTGTTGTAAAACGGGAAAGGAGAAAACTCATTACAAGCAATCACTCTGCAACGCACCTTATGCATTCCGCGTTGAAGCGTGTGCTCGGAGCCCATGTTAATCAGAAGGGATCACTCGTTAACGATGAGCATACACGTTTTGACTTTTCACATTTCGCAAAGGTGAGTGATGAAGAATTGCAAAAGATCGAGAAGATGGTGAATGAGAAAATCCGTGAAAATATTTTACTGGATGAAAAAAGAAATGTGCCGATTAAGCAGGCACAGGAAATGGGCGCAACAGCTTTGTTCGGTGAGAAGTATGGGGATTTTGTGCGTGTCATTGTTTTTGATCCGAAGTATTCAATGGAATTGTGCGGGGGTACGCACGTAAGATCAACCGGAGAAATTGAAAAATTCAAGATCATTTCAGAAAGTTCTGTTGCAGCAGGTGTACGAAGGGTGGAAGCCATCACAGGAATATTGGTGGATAAATACAACGACGAACAAAACAAAAAACTGGCAGCCGCTGAAAATGCTTTAAGAGATAAGATTGAATTGATGAAAGCAAAGGCAATGAATCTGTATTCAGGAATTGAAGGGAAGTCAATGAAAGACCTTGAAAAAGAAGTTGATCTTAAAGCTCCATTGCAGCAGCAGGAAGAAGCTTTGTCGAAACTTATCGATAACCTTACCAGTGAGATTGCACAAAATGTAAAAGCCGGCCTGCTGAAAAAAGTAACAGGATTAAATGGAGTTAACCTGATCGCTGAGAATATTGAACTCGGCAATGCAGACGCGATCAAGAATATTTCTTTTGAATTGAAGAACCAGATTGAGAATCTTGTTTGCGTTCTCGGCGCAACCATTGATGGCAAAGCATATCTCTCGGTTATTATCAGTGAAAATTTAGTGAAAGATAAAAACTTCAGTGCATCAAACATGATTCGCGAAGCAGCGAAGGAAATACAAGGCGGAGGTGGAGGACAACCGTTTTATGCTACTGCAGGAGGGAAGAATCCGGCAGGAATTCCTGCTGCCCTCGAAAAGATCAGAAGCCTTTTGAAGTAATTTTAAGAAAGGCAAATCGAGAATGAAAGTTTACCAGAGCATCGAGGAGTTTAAACCGCTTGCACATGCCGTATCCACCATCGGCACCTTTGATGGCGTACATTCCGGGCACCAGAAAATTATTTCACGTCTGTGCGAGATGGCTGGGAATGAAAAAGGAGAAAGCGTCGTGCTTACATTTTTTCCGCATCCACGCATGGTTCTACAACCCGATGACAATAACCTGAAGATGCTGACTACCATGAGTGAACGGATTGAACTTCTGAAGAGGTCGGGAGTGGATCACCTTATCATTCAGCCATTCAATAAAGAATTCAGCAGACAGAGTGCAGTAGAGTTTGTAAGAGACATCCTGGTAAATATTATCGGTACAAAGACGCTTGTCATCGGTTACGATCATCACTTTGGACGAAACCGCGAGGGGTCTTTCAAAGACCTTGAGGAGATGGCACCGATGTACGGTTTCCGCCTTGAGGAAATTCCCAAACATGTGATCAATGAGCTTGCAGTAAGTTCCACCAAGATCAGAAATTCCCTGTTGACCGGGGATGTAAAAACCGCCAATCGCTTATTGGGTTATGCATTCTCTCTTACAGGTAAGGTTGTTGATGGTGACAAGATTGGTCGTACACTTGGTTTCCCGACAGCTAACATCAGCATTGCTGAACCTTACAAGATCATACCTGCAACAGGAATTTATGCAGTCCTGGTTAAAGTGGACGAGGAGCTGCATAAAGGTATGCTATACATCGGCTATCGTCCCGTTGTGCAGGGGAAACGCCTAAGTGTTGAGGTAAATATATTTGACTTTAACGAAAACATCTACAATCACACCATCTCTATTATGCTTAAAGCGCGGGTGCGGGACGACATTCACCTGAGCAGCCTAGAAGAGTTGAAGAAAAAGATGATCGAAGACAAACTTGTTGCAACAAAATTGCTTGCCTGACGTTATTGATATTGTTTATCAAGCATTAATAAACCGGAATGTCGTTCAACAGGTACTTTCTTCTGATTTTTCTTTTTGCCTCGCAGGTTGCAAATGCCCAGGAAGAGCCTTCTGTTCAGCTTATTGATGATACCAATTATATTTATCGCAGCATTAGCGTAGCCCTTCAAAATCCTGATAGGGTTTTCCGGATGAACCTGAGCAAAACGAAGATGAAAGAAATCCCTGCTGATATTTTTAAGTTCACGAATCTCAGGGAACTTGACCTAAGCAAAAACAAGATCGATTCAATTCCCCATGAGATCGGGTCACTAACAATGCTTACATCGCTGAATCTATCCGGAAACAACCTTGAAATGCTGCCCGATGAGATCGGACAATTGTCATCACTGACCTACCTCAACTTAAACAGGAATAGAATTACGGCATTGCCTTCTACCATCGGCAATCTTTCCAATCTTGAAATACTGGAACTCTGGGATAATGAACTTTACGGAATACCTGATCAGATCGGCAACCTCAAAAAATTAAAAGCACTGGAGCTTCGTGGTATCCTTTTCAGTGATGATGAAGCAGCACGCATTGATTCCCTGCTTCCCAATACAAAGGTACTCATGTCACCAACCTGCAACTGCAAGTTCTAAAAATAATTTAGTGGATCACCAGTTTTCGCATTTCCTTCACGACACTATTTTCAACTGAGAGAAAATAAATTCCTGGTTTCAGTTGTGTGAGATCGAGCTGTTGCAGATTACTTTCTGAGAGTTTGTCATTGACAATTATTTCTCCAACAGCATTTGTCACCGTAAGGCCGGCGTTTTTGTATTCATCAGCAAACAAAATATTGAAGAGTCCGTCTTCACTTGGGTTCGGATATAAAATAAAATCCTTCCGTTCAGCCGTTGTGAAATCTCCTGCTTCTCTTCTGCTTGAAAAGGGCATGGGTGTTGTTCCAGTTGTGAATTTCCATACCGGACCGGTAACGGTACTTTCACCATCACTCACTGTAACATACCACTGGTAGCAGGTATTCGGTGAAAGCCCACTGTAAGGAAATGTAGTCGTGCTGCCTGATGCAACTCCTGTATTGGTGCCGATCAATGAAAAAGGCGAAGTGGTAGATGACATGTCATAATAAACACTGAACTGACTGCTTGCATCCGTTTCGTATTGGTTGAGTGTTGGTGAATAGGTTTTTACAGAGATGGTATTTGTTGAGGGAGAAAAACGCATGATGCGCATCCAGCCGTCACCGCCATTGGAACGTGACTGGTAGTCCGCCATCCAGGAATAAACAGTATCACCGTAAAATGCATTTACCCTTCTGGATTCACCGGGAACGTGTGCACCAAGTAACAAAAACAGGTTCGGACAAACTTTTAATGTATTGTATAAAAACAATCCCTGTGGTCCAAAGTTCCCGTTCAAATCGAGGAGGGCATGGGTTCCAACAATTGCCCTGCGGTTCGGGTTGGCTTGTATCAGCGACCTTCCCCAATTTAACAATGCAATCGGCGGATTCGGATTGTATTCGAAGTTAAGCATCATGAAATCGAGACCGCTTGCGGAAAAGAATGAATAATTATTGTTGTTGTTGGTGCCGTAATGTCCGCCATAGTAACTTCGGCCGCTGAAACGTGAAGAACCGAAATACTGATTGTACAATGTTGTGGTACCATTAGGATTGTTTACCGGTGTTTGGTCATGGTTACCAACATTCAATGCATACGGAATTCCAAAGGTCAGTCCTGTTGTTGAAGGGTTTTCAATTATTTTTTGTGCGGTGTCAACACGTTTCCATTGGTTCTGGTCATTGTCGCCATCTTCAACACAATCTCCAAGTCCTTCTACAAAAACAATATTGTCGCTCACCAGGTGATTCACAATCCATGTCATCTGTGCTTTGTAAATCGCATTGGTGCCACCATTCAGGAGCGATACATAGTATTGGGTATCAGGAATTCCAATAACAGTGAAATCAGAACCTGCAGACGGAGGGCAAGGGCGTGCATAATATGCAACTGTCAGTGTCCCTGATTCCGGATCAGTTACGTTTGTCTGTAAGTTTGTAGTAAGGTTGGTATTGGTTGCATTGTTTGAAGGCGAAACAAGCACAGGCTGGTTGGGAGGGAGATTTACAGTAACGGCATTGAAAGTTGCACCGGTAGTCCAGTACCAGTTACTTCCTGAAATCGTTCCATTGGCAACACTTACTGAACTGTCCTTTACAGAAGTTCCACATGCTTCATTCATTCCCCACCTGGCCACCATTCCGCTTTGCGGTATGCTGAGTTGCTGGTTGATGGTTGCCTGAATAGCCGCCTGCGTGCGTGCTACATTCCAGATTCTTGCTTCGTCAATTCTTCCCTGGAAAAAGCCGGAAGGCACACTTGTCGAATTCAATGCCGTGCCAACAGATACCGGTTGAATGCTTGAGGACTGTGCGCTTCGGTTAACAGTCAGGGTTGCTTCAACATTTCCGTCGAGATACAATTTCAAAATGCTGGCATTGTAAGAAACAGCGATGTGATGCCAGGAATTATTTGCAATGGTTGTTGTTCCTGTGAGCGGATGATTGGTTCCGGGACTTGCGCTGCCTGATCCTTCTTCAAAATCAGCAACCAGTTTTCCTGAGCTGTTGATACCTAGGAAATAATTCAGGTCGCGGGTATTGGATTCTGATTCATCCCTTCCTTTGGCAATGATCGGTTGTGCAATAACTCCTCCTGTACCGGTACTTACAGTAGCTCCGTTACCTGTCTTATAGATCCACGCTTCCAGTGTGAACTGTGCAAGACCCAAAGCAGCAGGATTTCCGAATCCCACATAAGCATTTGTTCCGCCGAAGTTGAGTCCGCAATTGGAAGCATTCGTGATTGGCGAAAAAGATGAACCGGTTGTCCAGGAAGGACTGTTGATCAACGTACCATTAACGCCTGAAGCGCTGCCTGTACTGGCTGCAATGGTACCTGTGCCTTCATTCATTCCCCACCTGCCCACCAGTCCGGCCGCTGAGGTGATCTGCTGTGTCATATTGCTCAGGATCGTTGCAGGAGAGAGTGCAGTATTCCAAATTCTCACTTCATCCATTGACCCTTTAAAAAAACCATCGGGGACACCCAATGAATTAACTGCCGAACCAATGCTGGCTTGCTGGATGCTTGCAGCCTGCGGGAGGTGATTGACTACAAGAAATTTTTCAAGTACACCATTCAGGTAAAGCCGCCAGGTGGTTCCGTTATAAGAAACGCATGCATGGTACCAGACATTTGTACATATCGGGGTAACACCTTTGATGGGGTGGTTGGTGCCCGGATTGGGATCACTTAGACCTTCTTCAAAATCTGCAGCGATCACATTATTGGTTGCATCAATACCAAGAAAATAATTGAAGTCTTTGTTGTTCCCTTCTGCTTCGGCTCTGCCTTTTGCAACGAGCGGAATGGCAAACAAGCCACCTGTTCCAGTACTTGTACTCACGCCAACGCCTTCTTTTTTAAACCAGCATTCAACAGTAAATGAAGTTGAATTCAGGCCGGGAGCGGAACCCATGGCTACATAACTGTTTACACCATTAAATGTCAAACCCGTTTGAGCGAATAATGACGTGGTGGAAAATGTAAAAAGGGGCAGAATGAGGAAAGCGTAAAATTTCTTCAACATTGATAAATTAAGATATAATTAGCAGGTGTTAACGGGATGTAAAGGTATTTTAATCTCCTGAAAGGCACAAGGGGAGCGGAGTGCATTATTCCCAAGATTTTAACATATTATGACCTCCTAAACTCCGGTTATTTATTAATACATCTTTTATTACCTCTCCGACCTGTAAATATAATACCTCCCGGAAGTCACCTGCTCCAGGTCAATGAAACTGAGCCCTACTTTTCTTCCATGCTGTGCCGTATTTTGGTTCGCCATTTCAAATTGCCGCGGGCCTTTTACACTGTAGATAATTCCTGTATGGTGGTTAAGTATCTGTTTATACTTCGCTCCTTCTTTTTCAAATTTAATTTTTACGCCTTCGAATTGTACGATGTCACCCGGGAGAATAGTTTCAGTTTTTAGGTCGAGCAAACGGCCGAATTTCAACTTTCCGTTCCAGGTGGCGCCTGCAGTATTCAATGCCTGCGCTGCCAGATCCCAGCATTCACCCCTGCCTACTTTCTTTTTCATTTTGGAATCTACAAAAGCAATTATTTTTTGATTCAGCTCGGGGAGACTGTCGTTAGTAGCCAGAACAAAGTTGGGAAGTGCAAATCCTCCAAAAATTAATAACAAGAAAATAATCTTTTTCATACCTGATCTTTAAAAAACAATTTTAGCTCCATTACAAGTTTATCCAGTTCAACTTTTTCAAACTGATGAGGTGTATCAGAAAATACGTGTAGCGATCCGTTTGGAAGCAACTTACTTACACATTCACTTTCACTGATGCTTACCATATTGTCTTTGTCGCCGATACCGATTTTTACCCGGTGACTGATTGACCTGAAATCATTTTCTTCGAGGTGATAACTCCCGAATTCAACCACCATCTCCGCAGTCTTGCGCATGACAACTTTCCAATCCACAGGATGATGCCGTTGTTCAAGTATCTTCGCAAATGCAGGAATTTTTTCCTACACTTTATCAGCATTCAGCATGCCGGCTTCACGTTTGGCAGATTCTTCATTCCAATCCATTTTTGTCGCCAGGGTAAATATTCTGTTCACGCTGGATGGATAATATTTCGCAATCCATAGTGCTGCATAGCCGCCCATGCTGAAGCCAAAGATGTCGATATTATTAATCTTGTTTTCGTCAAGCAGTTTGATAATATCAGAAACGAAAAATGGAAAGGAAAATTGTGCATCCTGTATCGCTCGTCCGCCATGTCCCGGAAAATCAGGAGCCAGGACTTCAAAATCAAACCGCAGAATATCTTTCAGTTTATCAAACTGTGAAGCTGATCCCAGGGCTCCATGCAACAATAAAAGTTTTCGCTGAGATATATTTCTTCAGCCATAATACTTTACAAGTATGGTTTGTTATACACCTCAGGATTATGCTTTTCCATCCAACGTTCCGGCTTGGCGAGTGGCGTAAACCCATACCTTGCGTATAAGCCATGTGCATCTGCCGTGGCCAGCACCCACCTTCTGAGTCCCCTGAGATCGGGATAATCCACAATCATTTCCATCAACCGTTTCGACAATCCCTTTCCCCTGTATTCTGCCAGCAGGAATACATCAGCGAGATAAGCATAGGTAGCATAGTCACTGATGATCCTTGCAAATCCCACCTGTTTGTTTTCTATGTAAACACCGAAGCAAAGGGAGTGTTCAATTGAGCGCCTGACAACATTTTCTGAGATTCCTTTTGCCCAATAGCTTTCTTTCGAAAGATAATTGAAGATCATGCTGACATCGAGCAGTGATTTGTCTGTGGAAATGGTATATGCTTCGTTTATCATATGTTGCTATTAAAAAAAAGTCCCGCCCCGAAACTTCGGAACGGGACTTTTTTTAAAACATTTGATTCTTACTGAATGATGACGCGGTGCACAGAAACACCATCACCTGAAATTACCTGAAGTAAATAAACACCTTTCCTGACCGAGGTAAGGTCATAGTTCTTCTGGTGTAAACCTGTTAAAACATCCTCTGAAACCAATCTGCCTTCGAGGTCTATCCATCTAATGGTTGCCGAAGTTGTTGAGCGTCCTAATTCAACAGTAATGATTCCTGTTGAAGGATTCGGATAAACGGTAACATTATTAAGAACAGAAATGGCAGTGATACCAACATAACAATCAACGTGGATTGTATCGCTGTTGCTACAGCCATTGGTATCGATGACGGTAACCGAATAATCACCAAGGGTATCGACGTTAATAGTTTGTGTTGAAGCTGAATTAGACCATGTATAAATAACATAACCGGCGCCGGCATCAAGTGTAATGGTGTCACCACATTCGATCAGGGTATCTCCGCCAAGTTGTACCGGAGGCAGCGGAAGGATCGTAACTGTAACTGAATCACGTGTTAGACTTGGGCAGGAGAAACCTGTTTGGGCATAAAAAGTCGTAGTTACCGTCAGATAAGGTATGTTGTATGTACCAATGGCGATTAGACTTCCACCCACCGGAAGATCAAACCAGTAAATTGTATCTGCAGCGGTTCCTGTCAATGTTACAGGGCCGGGGCCACATCGCGAAACGTCATTACCAAGAGGGGCCGGCGGCACAGGATTGATATTGATGACAGATATCAGTGTGTCATTGCCCTGCAGCTGGTCCGTTGCATAAATGGTGTAAACAGTTATCGTAAACGAACCGCCGCCTGCAGTATTGATAGTTGAATCAATGGTGAACGGGATACTTCCGCCTGCAGGTATAGATCCGAACAGCGTGTCATTGAATGATACATTGATGGCGCCAGTAATATCAATCTGAACAGGAATATCTGTAGCTGTGTTACTTCCATAATTTGCAACAATAACTGTAATTGGTGTGGCAGCATTTTCACACTGATGATCTGTCGGTGTAACCAAAGATTGAATTCCAACATCAGAAGGGAAAACAACATTTACACAGATCGTATCTGCATTTGCACAGCCGTTAAGATCGAGCACAGTTACATTATAGCATGTCGGTATAACAGGGCTTTGGGTGATGGTTTGTGTAGTTTCACCTGTGCTCCAAACATAGTTTACAAATCCTGCTCCTGCATCAAGTGTGATAGATGAGCCGAGCATAATGGATGTGTCATTACCGAGATTGATATTCGGTAAAGGCATGATGATGGCGTCAACTGCTACTCGGCCACTGGAACAGATATTTCTTGCCTCCACATAATATGTAGTAGTAGTGCTGATATTAGGCGTATTAAATGGTGAACCCTGACCGATGGAAATTCCTCCTGTCGGAACATCAAACCAGAAAAGTGTGTCTGAAGACGTAGCATTTAAGGTAACTGATCCCGGTCCGCAGATGCTGTCATTGCCGATAGTTGGTAATGCAGGAATTGCATTGATATGGATAATTCCGGAATGAAGGGTGTCATTTGAATTGTTGTCATCTGTGCCAAGTTGAGTATAAGCTGTGAATGTAGCATCACCACCGCCTGTGGTATTCAGTGTTGTTACGAAAGTCAGGGTAGAGTCAACACCCGGTGCAAGTGATGAAATGCTTCCATTCAATGTGGCAGAAAAGGCACCTGTTACATCAACCTGAACAGGGATATTTGTTTCGGTAAATGCGCCATAATTATGCACGACAACTGCCACTGTTGCAGCTGCATTTTCACAATCATTGTTCAGCGGACTGAGCATTGTCACAACTGCCACGTCATGTCCCATTCCTGTGTATTCATCTGCACCAATATCAGGCGTTGAAGCACTTCGCAAATCATTGTCAATATCTACTGGTACACTGGTGAATGGCGTGCCTTTGTTGTCAAAGTTAAGTGAAGTTGCATGTAAATCGCTTGCAGAAACAAACGCCGGATCGGCGGAAATTGAATTGGTGTCATGAGCTGCTGCAACCAGCCAGTCTGCCAGTGTGGCTGCATCCGTGCCTCTGTAATTACCTACATTCGACCCTGTGGAATATAGGTCATTGTAGTCAGATGAAACAAGTCCGGCAAAGCCTGAATCCGCAATGAGGTATGCATAACCGCCTCCCGAATTTACAAGTGCATTGTTCCTGACTACCATTCCATAGTTCATGCCACGTAAAGCAAGCGCTGAACTTCCTGCAGATACATCCTCTACATGGATACTATTATGTACTATGTCAAGGTTTCCCCCATTCAGCAAAGTGATTCCCGATGAATCAGTTGTATTGATAAAATTGTTTGAAACGGTACCGCGTGGAACAGGAAATGCACCGCAATCAATAAAATAAAATCCATTTCCGGGACAAGATGCAAGTTGGTTTTTAGATACTATCGTATTGCGCAAACAGGCGCTCAGGTAAATTCCTGTATAACCGGCGTGGGTGGAATTGCTTGTGATAAAATTGCCGGTAATCAGAGGCGCCTGCTCATACGCAAGCTGCATCGCAAAAGCAAACTGGTTCACAAACTGATTGCCTGTAAGTGATGTCCCGTTTTCCAGTGACAAAGTGCCTACGCCATTAAAATAAATTCCTATTGATCCGTTTTCAAAAAGGTTGTCTGAAAAAGTATTCATTGAATCATTGAAAGGTGTTCCTCCGCTGGAATAAACAAGTGCGCCCAGACTGTTTGCAGTAATGCCATTATTTACACCAAGGAGATGGCAATTGGCAATAATATTAAATGATGCTACCTGCGTATAATCCAGGATCCTGGCATTAGAAGAAATCCCTGAGCGGGATAGGGTAATCTGTTTCAATGTAAGATAATCAGTTCCGTTCAGCCTGATGAGGTAATTATTTGCTAGGGTACTGTCAACGGATGGTGTATTCAGGATAACAGTACTGCTGTCGGCGGTCTCACTTTGAAAGGTTATCGTATTGGTTGCTGAGGCGCCAGCTATCTGGTTAATAACAAGTTTTTCATTATAGGTACCGGCCCTCACGTTAAAAATAACTGCGCCGCATATTCCAAAATTATTCAGGTCATTTACGGCAGTTGAAAAATCAGCGTAATCTGGAGTTGTTCCACCGAGTGTATATGTTCCGCTCAACTGTGTACTTACGCTCGTACCTGATGTGTCATTTGAATTATCTGCATCCGTATTTCCATTGGGGTTTTCGCTGTATGCAACAATGGAATAAGTACCCGCATTGAATGAATAATTTCCAATAATCACTGATTCGTCACTGCCGGGCGTGAGCGTTCCGGCGTAGCTATAAGGTGTTTGTAAAATCCCATCCACAGACCATTGTATCGTGCAGGTACTGATGTTAACAGCTCCGTAATTGTGAAGTGTCACTTCTATGTTTGCATTTCCGCGGCAAACGGTACCTGAGGGTTGGGTGATTGCTGCAATACCGACGTCATCCTGCGCACTTACACAGTAACTGGCAAGTGAAAGGGTTAAAAAAGTAACAAGTGTTGGAAGGGAAGTAATAATTCTTCTCATTTTTAATGGTTTATTTAATGGTTGATTATTCAGAATAAAAAAGTGTGGTAAAGATATATAGAATTGAAAGGTGCAATTTTTTTTCTCAAAAAGTTTTCAAAATAATATTTTAGGTAACTTCAAAATTTGGGGCTATTTTTTTTGCTTATCTTGCACCTTCAACCAATAATTAGACGAAAAATGAAAGGACAGGTCAAATTCGTTGACAAAGACAAATCAGCTTTCTACAATACACTGCGCGAGAATGTTGACAGGTATTTTACCGAGAACCATATTTCTCGACATGCCAATGCAACCATGGTTATCAAAACGGCTGTGCTGCTGATCACCTACCTGCTTCCATTGGCCATCATCTGTCTCTATCATCCGGGATTTGGCATAAGCATTATTTTGTGGTCATTTATGGGTTTAGGACTTGCAGGGATGGGTATGAGTGTCATGCATGATGCCAATCATGGTGCATATTCCTCCAATGAAATGGCAAATAAGATCTTGGGCCATACGCTGATTCTGCTCGGAGGTTCGGTTTATAACTGGAAACTGCAGCATAATATCCTTCACCATACCTATACGAATATCACAGATATGGATGAGGATATTGATAACAAACTTGTCTTGCGGTTTTCTCCTCATACCAAGGTTCATCGTTTTCATCGGCTCCAGAAATTTTATGCTATTTTCTTTTATGGTATTATGACGCTTTACTGGTGTACCCTTAAGGATTTTGTACAGTTCACTAAGTATGTGAGGAATAAAGTGAACACAAAGTCAACAGCTGATAATGTCAATAAACTGATGAAAATTATAGCCGGTAAAGTGGTTTACTATATCGTATTCTTTGGGTTGCCGGTATTCATTTTTAAAATTCCATTTTTTGAGATTCTGCCTGGATTTCTGCTGATGCATTTTATCGCAGGGGTTATACTTACTGTCGTTTTTCAGCTGGCGCATACTGTTGAAGGCACTGCACATCCTGTGCCTGATGAAAACGGGAATATTGAAAACTCATGGGCTGTTCACCAGTTGAATACAACCAAGAATTTTTCACGAAAAAATAAATGGCTTTCCTGGTATGTTGGAGGGCTAAATTTTCAGATCGAACATCATCTTTTTCCAAGGATATGTCATGTACATTATCCGGTGATCGCACCCATTGTGAAAAAGACTGCTGAGGAATTCGGGATCCCTTATATGGAAAATGAGACTTTTGGGAAAGCCATGCGCTCACACTTTGCTATCCTTCAGCAGTATGGCAGATTGCCTGACCTGAATACTGCATTAGGCTGAATAATCAACCTTCGTATTTTTTTAATTCCAAATCGTTGCCGTCAAATACACCATAGGTAAAGTATTTTACCCAGTCGCCAAGGTTAATGTATCGGCTGTTTGTTTCTCCTGCTGCGTTAGTAAGGTTTATATCAAGTGGTAGATGCCTGTGACCAAAGACGAAATAATGATAATGCTTTTTCGCCAGCAGTTCTTTGGCATGTATGACGAGCCATTCATTTTCATCACCATGATAAATTTCATCCGTTGTACCGGTTGCAATTCTGCTCTTGCCTGAAAAATAATTGGCTATGCCAACGCCAAGGTTTGGATGAAGCCGTGCGAATAACCATTGGCACAATGGACTTGCGAAAACTTTTTTGATGAACTTGTATCCTTTATCACCTGGGCCTAATCCGTCACCGTGCCCGATGTAAAATTTTCTGCCATTGTATTCTGATTCAATTGGCTCACGGTAAAGTTTTACGTTGAGTTCTTTTGTCAGGTAGTCAAATGTCCACATGTCGTGGTTCCCGGTAAAATAATGAACGGGTATTCCGGCATCTGTAAACTCAGCGATCTTTCCGAGCAGGCGCACAAATCCGCGGGGCACCACCGTCCTGTATTCGAACCAGAAATCAAAGACATCTCCAAGCAGGTATAATTCTCCACAATCTTTCCTTATGGAATCCATCCAGCGTACAATCTTTTTCTCACGCTCCAGACTTGATGCATAATCCGGAACACCGAGATGAAAATCGCTTGCGAAATATATTTTCTTTCCTTCTTTCAATTTTTTTTTATTTTATGTAATCTTCTTCACCCCCCCCTCACCATTCCCAATATCTATCGAGTTGGATGTTATTTTTATTGCTTATTACTTATAATGTTTTGCAACTGTCCGAAGGTCTGGACTTTTACCATAAATCCCGATTGCTATCGGGGTGATTTGAAAAACTAATATTTTATTAACCACAGTACTGTATTTGGAACACGAAACCTCGCCTTCCGGGTAAGTGCTATTGGAGGTGTTTTTTCATTGAAATTATTCATAATGAATTAGGGGTTTATTGTTACTTCGTACCCAACAAAATGATTGTTTTCAATCTTGTTCCCTCCATAACCTGTTACACCATTCAGTGTATACGATTTTAATGTATTCATACATTGGCATCCATTAGCCATAGTCGCAAAATCCTTCTTCTTACATTTCATCGTTTCATTTTGTTCCTCAATGTTGGAAATTGAAATTTCGTTGAATCCATTGTTTACCGTCGCTGAATACAAGCGTACTTTCCAATCAAATTCACCTACAATTCTGTAGTCAACCGATAACATAGATACCTTTGTATTATTATTTTCGGTTTCAAAATAAACTCCTGCTCCGTTAATAATTCTTAAGCTATCTAATAAGATTCCAAAATTTGTCGCTTTTTGAAATTTGTAAATCGTAAAATCGCTCAAACTATCAACCGTCTTGGAATTGAATGATAAAATTAAATTAGTCCTGTCGCAGTCATATGTTTTAGTGCAGCTGGCTATGGCTAAGAAAAAAGCTAGAAATAAGACAATCAGTCCTTTCCCTATATGTAAGGCAAATTGCTGTTTACATATGTCTTTCATTATTGTCGTTTTCTGTTATCTAAAATTGCCGCTAACTTATTACCAACAGCATTTTGACTGCTTTTTTAAAACCTTACCTGATCGCGCAAAGTAAACGGATTGAGTTTTGATATATTCAGCTCGAAGCGGATTTTTTTTAGGTAGTTGCCAAACTGGTCAGAATTAATTTCATAAGTTTTCCTGATATCCTGTGAATATGTAAAAGGAAAGTAAATGGAAAATACCCTCGGAATGATTCTTAGTTCTACGCCAAGGTCGTACATCAGTTTTGTCTTTGTTTTTAATTGACGGTTTCCCGCTTCATCAAATGCCGCTTCATCATAAACTCCAATATCTCCAAAAAGGTAGAGCGGTAATTTTCCGGGAGGAGGAATTTTTAAATTCAGCGCAGCCAGCCATGTTTCAGCGCGCCCTGTATAAGCGGCAACTTTAAAACCGCCTTGCGTGGTCGTGAATTGTTGTGAAAGAATTCCTTTTCCCTCAGACCTGCCAAGAAACACCTCATCGAATAAATAATCATCGTAAATACCATGCCCAGATGCACCTTGTCCATTCATGCGGAATCGCGCATCAAATATATTGGAGGACGAAATAGGAATATCTTCAAGTGCACCATTGAATCCAGCAAATATCCTGAACTCCAAACCCCTTCCTTTTTTACTGAAGGAAAGAGTTTGATTATATTCTAAACTTGCAAGTCCAAGATTTAAGGTTTGCCCAAGCATTACATTAAAATCATAGGGGTTGTAAGTTATCAGATTTCCGAATTTATAGTTCAGAAAATAAGAATTTGAATAATCTTTTTTCAAGTCAACCATATAAATACTCTCGTATTCAATGAATACATGACGTATGGAAATGAAACTATAATCATCCGGATTCTTTTTTCTGTCAAGCAAACTTAAGATTATTGAAGAAGATACTTTTCTGTAGGTTAAATCAGCTGAAAAGTCGTCAATGAAAGCATCGTAATGATTATAAGCATAGTTCGAAAACCCGACACACAGTGTAATTTTGTTCAGGAGATTGTTATTCATATAAATGTTGTAGCTGAGCCGTCCGCCTCCTGCAATTTCCCCTGTTCCCAGCGCATACATTGGCGCAAGTAAATATTCAAACCTTTTCTCAATCAGTGTTAGGTTATGAATGGCACCACCAAACATCCATTTATTGTAGTTGTTCCAGCCAATGGCAGGAGCAATGTAGATCTGCGAACGTGTTGGATCTTCCTCTCCGACGGGGATCTGGATCTTTATCTTTTCGATCTTACGGAAAATTCCGGAAGTACGGATCGTATTATTTCTTCTTCTCGGTTCCGGTATCCGTTCTCCTCCGTCAATTTTTATAGCATCACAACCGGCACATGAAAAGCTGAGTGTATTAGTTCCTTTGAAACCATCAAACCATGAAGTATTCAGCACCTTTCCGTTTTTCATTCCGCTCAATGATACAGGTGATGCAATGCTTCCTGAATTATTAATGCGGACTGAATATCCATCGCCGGATTTGCCGGCAGATGAGATTTTGTAATCAATTTTTTTTGTCGAGCGGATCAGATCAGTAAAAAGCCAATCCAGTTTTTTCCCTGATGTTTTTTCGAAAATTTTTTCCAGATCGCGGGGCATCGGATGCCGGAACTTCCACTGATCAAAATAATCATGCATGCATTGATCGAACAATGAATCACCAAGATAGCATTTGAGGTAATCAAAACTCAACGCTGTTTTGCGATAGACGTCAGCGCTGTAATTGACAGATGAAAAGTATTCTGCATTCAGTTCAGGTTGCTGATCAGTATTGGCGCGGGCTCCATGCCAATATTTCAGGTATTCCAGTTTACGGTGGTTGTAGGTTGCAGTGGTTCCATTTCCGAAAATACCGGTGCGTTCCATTTGCTTTGCACTGTCATTTGCATACTTTGTATAGGTGTAACGTGTTTCAAGAAACTGTGTCATGCCCTCATCCATCCATGGATGCAGGCGCTCGTTGCTTCCGAGTATTCCATAAAACCATGAATGCCCCACTTCATGCTGAATGGTTGCCTCGAGATCAAAAGCACTGCCATATGTACCGATTGCAGTGAGCATCGGGTATTCCATCCCGTCTCCGGATGCATCTGCCACATCAACGCATGTAAATTGATCGTATGGATATTCGCCTACCCATTTTGAAAAAAAGGTGAGTGCATCTTTTGAATATTCATTTGCCTTGCGCCAGAGTTCCGGCTCGGCATTTGTAAAAAACGCCCAGGTTGTGACTTTCTTTTTTGAAACAGGCAACTCGAATTCATCTTTCAAGACGTGATATCGTTTGTCTGCAAACCAGGCAAAGTCATGTACATTTTCTGCATGGTAGTGAAGTGTTTTGCCTGCTGAGTCTGACAAGGGGAATGACATATCCTTTTCGAAGGCAGTCATTGCCCGGGTTGCTATTGCTTTCTCATTCAACCAGACCAATTCACTGTCATTTCCGGTCAGGTTTCCCGTGGCGCCGACAACATAGTTCTTAGGCAGTGTTATGTAAACATCGAAGGCTCCGAATTCAGAATAAAACTCTCCTTTGTCGAGGTAGGGAAAATAATTCCAGCCGTTTACGTCATATACTGCCGGTTTCGGATACCATTGGGTAATGTAATATGCCTGACCATCGTGTCCAAGTCGGGAAAGTTCTGCGTTCGGGATCTGAACTTTGAAATTGGTTGAAATGGTAATTGTTGCTGATGGCTGCAAAGCTTTTTTAAGATGCAATACGCAAACATCAATGGTATCTTCAATAAATTCCCAGTCAAT
>CAYHHK010000042.1:0-29808 GCA_964356415.1 uncultured Flavobacteriales bacterium | reverse complement strand
CCTGCGCATCATCATCTGCAAAGCTTGACTGCATATAAAAATGATAGCCCTCATTGTCATCCATTGAGTTAAGGTTATAAATTGTACCATATTCAAGTGATTTTGCCAAGGGTGTTTCATACCTTAACATTCGCCAGTAGGTGGATAAGTCGGGGCAATCGGTGCGGAAGACCTCGCCAAGATTGAACAGCGGTGAAAATATAGAAGGAGCAATAAAGTTTGAGTTAATATCAACTACTGACTTTGTGGCCGTTCCATTGGGAAGTTTACCAAATGAAATACCCCTGATGTTGCCTACTGGGTTAATAATAGTCCGACCGAATTCAGGAGGTACACCAGTTCCGGGAATTAATTCAAATTGCGCATTTGAATGATGAGTGGAGAAGAAAATTAACAGAGTAATAATACCTTTTAAGTGATTTGAGTATTTCATTTGATTTTGAATTTATTGTTTTATTATTATGGTTGAATAATAATTGTTATTTATTAGTATCTTGAGGAAATATATTCCCTCTGGTAATCCTGCAATATTTAATGTATATTCGGTATGAGTCTGTGGATAAACTCCTATCAGCAAAGTACCCATATTGTTAAATAGAAGAATTTTTTCAAGAATATTATTTTGTCCAAATCTCAGGGAAACTTTATCTGAAGTAGGGTTGGGATAAATTGAAAAACTATTTGTCTTTGGTTCATTAATCCCAGTTGTACATTCTAAACTATCAGGTATATAATAGCATGTATTTATGTTATCAAAATTCTCTTTACAATTGTTGATGGTATTTAAAGAAAAAAGGGTGAAATTGCATGAAGCTCCTAAATTATTTGGCTGTTGTATACAAGATATGACAAAATAGTTGTAAGTCGCCACGTAAATTTTGGCATCTCTTCCAATTTGCATTCCCATAAGATCTCCAGTTCCACAGAAATAACAAGTATCAAAAATATGGTTTTGTGAATTCACAATTATTAATGAATCATTTAACGTCAAATCAAATTGTGAAATGTGCATGCCTGTTTGCGGTACACCTGTATATGAGAGATATAATTTTGAATTATCAGGTGAAAAACAAACCCCATAATACTGCGAGTCAGTTGCAAGAGTAATTACGTTTGACATAACTCCTGTGTTTAAATCAAAATCAAAAAGCTGGGCGCCAAGTTTTATATTTACTAAAGCAAATTTTTCACCATTTGGTGAAAAGGCAGAACAACCTATGTTTCCAAAATACACCCCGTATGGCGGAGTAAACCCAATAGAAGTTGCAACAGGAGTAAGACTGATTCCATTTGCGGTTAGAAGAAAAGCATAAAATGTATTACTATTAAAAGAATGAGATACAATCCACCAATCGGTTCCGTTGCAATGGCGGGTTGCATTTAATTGCTCCGACGAAGGGGCCTGCAGCGGCACTGCTTTTGTTGTTACATCACCTAATCCTCCATTGAGTGACATGTCAACTAATGAATATCTTAATCCATATACACCTGCAGTTCCCCAATCAGATACAGTGAAAATATAAAACAAATGATTGCTACCCGGCAAAGGAACAGTTACAACGCCATTCGAACTGCTCGCAACAGCATACGCTCCACCACCGATGTCAAAACCATTTGGCATTTGCTGATTTTGCGAGTTAAATACTATGTCACCATTTGTATAAAATAAAACAATACCTGAAGTATCAGTCATTACTGCTCCGGCTTCTCTTTGCATAAAACCGGGAACCGAATCAACTATCGGCATTCCAGATGAAAAGTCTAAATGAATACCATCGCCAAAAAACCAATGAGTTGTTCGGTTTATTTCGGAGTTTTGCCCGAAAGAAATAGCCGGCATTAACAGAAAGAGAATAATGGAAATTGCTACAATACTTTTTTGATTTTTCATAAATCTTATGATTTAAATCTTGATTATTCTAAATGAGAAGAAGAGTCAGGAGAGATGCAAATACGATCTATATATGTATATGACCGATCCCCACTTGAATCTAAACATGTATAATTGATATTTGCAGATGAAAAAAAATTGCCTACCATAAGAAATGTATAAGCAGAATCTGCTATAAAGGATCCTTTTATATGAACCCAACCAATGGTAACAGAAACAATAGTGCTTGCATAAAACTGGGATACGTTATCAATTAGTTGCGGGTTGTAAAAGCTGGATGGTACAGAATGGGTGCGAAGTTTTATACCCATTTTATCTGAAAAACATGTACAATGATAGACATTTGAGTCACGAATGCTTGAAGATGCTGAGTACGAAATATAATACTTTTGGCCAATAATGAGGGTGTCAAATAAATCGATCCCAATAATTTCATTCCCGATATTACTCTTCACCAAAGTGATTAAGCCTACGTAAGCACTATCGTTTATGATTTCAGGTTGATGATATCCCCCTACATTTTGAGGAATTGAATATAAATTTATTGTAGAACACCTATTGAAGTAATCCGGAGAAGAGTGCAAGTGTTTCCAGCCAAGTGCCCTTTCGATTTGAGAACTTAAACTAGGGCAACTATCATGAATCTCAAAACTCCAATTTGGAACAAGATTTTGTCCAAAAGAATCCTGAAAAAAAAAAGAAAAAGAAAAAGAAAATGTTATTTTGAAGAGAGTGAGCTGAAAAAAGACATTAGAGAAGATTTTTCCCAAAGGAGTTGAGAATTTCATCAAAGCAAATATACATGCAAATAAAATAGAATCAAATGTTATTAAATTTACTGCTGTTTGGTCTTCCGCGCTGTGGCTTGTGCGGAGCGAGTCCGATAGCAATCGGACCTGACAGAGACTACTAATCTACAAAATATTTATTTGTGCTGATTGAAGATGTATATATCCACCGGACCCATCGAATCAATTAATTAATCCAACATTAAATCAGTTTGATTCGCACTCAGCTGGGCGTAGAATGTTGCTACGACCCATCAGCCACCATTCAAAACAAAGACTATCTCATCATCAACGGCAGCCCCGTCTTCTCCGCGATTGCCCGGGCTGATTTTTTGCCTTCTTCACTGAAAGGCCAAACGAACAGCTTGCTGATGTCATGCCGGCTCCTGATCTGTGCAATGGCATCAAGCGAGAGCCGGCCGGCAATGCCCCGGTGACGGAATTCCTCAAGCAGCATGGCCGAACATAAATAAATGCTTTCATATTTTCCTCCGACGGGCGTCCGCTCAAATAATTCTTTCTCTGAAATTTTATTTTCCAGGAAGTCATGCATAAGCGCAGATGTTGTTGGCACGAGCAGTATCCAGCAGTAAGGGCCGTCTTCATTCGCCAGTTCGGAAACTGCGGCCGGGTCAATCTGCTCAAGGCGACTGATCACGTTTTCATCCACATCGAGCTGCTCGGGGTCGTTGCGGACATCAAAGGCTTCTTCTGCAAGCTGCATCATCCGGAGGAAATTTTTTTTCATGACAAACCAAAAGTACTAAAAGGGATGTTGGGTCCCGATAGCTCCCGACGCATCGGGACGGGATGAAAATTTGATGATGTGGAAACCAAAGGCACAAATATTTGGCGCGGGGGTATTGCAAAAAGATTTCAGGTATATTTGCATTATGACTCAGTTTGAATCAATAATTGCTACGATCAAAAAACTTAAACCTGAACTTACTACTAATTACGGCGTAAGTTCTATTGGTTTGTTTGGCTCAGTTGTTAGGGATGATTTTTCGTCCGAAAAAAGCGATATTGATATTATTGTGGATTTCTCTAAACCTGTAGGAGTTGAATTCATCGACTTAGCCGAATTTCTTGAAAAAACTTTTAAGAGAAAAATAGATTTGGTTTCAAGAAAAGGTATTAAAGGCAAATATTTCCGGGAAATAGAAAGCGAAATTATTTATGTCTAACCGACAACCAATCCTGCTTGTTGAAGATATTATTGAAAGCGGAGAAAAAATCTTACTTTATACCAATGGGCTTACCTTTGAACAATTTATATCGGATAGTAAGACTGTTGATGCCGTTGTAAGAAACTTTGAAATTATTGGTGAAGCAGCGAATCGTCTTCCTGAAGAATTCAAAGATAAGAATCCCGGCATCGACTGGTATCGAATCAGAGGTTTTAGAAATAGGATTGTACATGATTATTTTGGAATAGATTATAACATAGTCTGGCAAATAAAAGAAACTGTTCTCCTTGAAATGATTGAGAAACTCAAACGCATCAAGCAATAGTCACTCTCAACAAATTTTAGCAATTAAAGTCTCCCCCGGTAGCATATTGCTACACTTGGTTCCAATGTTTCCCCCGCTTGGCGTAGCATGTTGCTACGCTACTTACGAAACTCCCGACTCTACTGAAAATTTTCTCCGCTCCTTGATCAACCGGCTCACTCTGTAAATCAAAAAAATACACACAAGCGTAAGTCCCACAATCACAAAACCAAGTGTATCATAATGTTCCAGCGGGCTAAACCTGTTCTGCTGAACAACGATCATCCCTCCTATTCCTGCTGCAAATCCTCCGGCAATTTGCTGCAATGAAGAATTGACGCTCATGAATGCGCCCCTATCCTTCATATCCGGCAAGGCCGTTGCCAGCGCCATGGCCGGAACCATCCTGCTCATAATGCCCATCATCATTGCAACGTTTAATGCCATCACGATCCAGAATGGAACAACGGTGAGGTGCGTATAAATGACAACAACAACGATCAGCCACAGAGAAGCCAATGCAAAAAACCTGAACTTATCATACCTGTCACTTAACTTGCCAATGATTGGCATGATTAAAAGGGTACTTATTCCTGCAACCATGAACAAGATTGGCAGCTGATGTGTGGTAACTCCAAGATTATTTATGGCAAATACACTTCCCCAGGGCATCATCATAAATCCTCCGAGCGAAAGAAAAGCCGTTGCCAGAAATCCGATGCGGTATTGCCTGTTGGCGATCGTATGCCAGAGGTGCAGCAAAGGACTCTTGTCTGTCTGCACAGAAAGATGCTTCGTAACAGGTTGCATTTTTATCAGTGCAATCAACCAAATGACAACTGATATTGAAACGATCATAAGGAATGGCGCCTGCCAGCCCAACTGATTGGCAAGAAACAATCCAATCGGAATTCCCAATACCTGACTTGCTCCAAAGCCCATTTGTAAAAATCCCATCACCCTTCCTCGTTGCTCAAGCACAAACAGATCTGCTGCAATGGCCATGGAGATAGAACCCATCACTCCTCCAAATATCCCGGTAATGATGCGGGCAGTGATAAGCAATGGATAGCTTGTTGCCAGACCACAAGCCAATGTGCCGGCAATAAAGCCAACATAGAAAAAAAGCAAGAGCTTCTTCCTGTCAAACTTGTCGGCAAATCCTGCTGTTAAAAATCCTGAGATCCCTGCACTGAAAGCGTAAGCAGAAACCGCAAAGCCAAACTGGGCGGTTGTGAGATCCATTGACTTCATCAGCATATCCCCCAGCGGAGACATTACCATGAAGTCGAGAACAACCGTGAACTGCGTAAGCGCCAAAAGTACTATTACAAAAACCTGGTACGGAGAAAATTTTAACGGGGAGTCAGGGGATACTTTAGACATATACAACTGCAGAGATTAATGCGCGATAAATGTAAATTATTCCTTCGCACAATCAACGGAGCAGGCAGTCAATTGGTAAATGGTAACAAAAGCAAAACAGCCGTAATTAGGTCATTGATTACAACAGCCGTCATTGGGTCACTAAGTCAGTGGGGCTAATTGTTGTCATGCGGATTTAATAATGAATCAATTTTTGTTAATTGAAATTGGATAAATACTACCAACTGCCTGCTTCCTATTGTTCCCAGACATTCGGGGAGTACAACATTTTGCCAACTGCCGATTGCCTACTTCTTCCATATTAGTTTTCAACTTTCCCCTTTTTCATCCTATTTCTAAACATATTTGCGTCCACAAAACCAATCAACAATGAGACGCATTGTCAACTATTTCCTCCAGGGATTACTTTTTGTTGTTCCTATTGCCGTTACCATTTATGTTTTAATCAAGTCCATTCTCTGGATTGATGGCTTGCTGCCATTCCAGGTGCCGGTAAAAATTCCGGGACTTGATCAGATTGAAATCCCCGGCCTTGGACTGCTGGTGATTTTTGTCGTTATTGCTTTTGTCGGCTTCCTGGGTTCGCGATACATCCGCAATCCTTTATTCTCTTATCTGGAAAAATTAGTTGAAAAAGCGCCGCTTGCAAAATTGATTTATTCATCAGTGAAGGATCTCATCAACGCTTTCGTTGGTGAGAAAAAAAGTTTCAACCGCCCTGTGATGGTACTCGTTCAGAAAGATACCCAGTTGCACCGCATTGGTTTTATTACTAAGGAAGACATAACAGAATTGGGGATGAGTAAAGAAATGGTCGCCGTGTACCTTCCATTCAGCTACGGTTTCAACGGACAGCTCGTAATTGTTCCAAGAGAAAATGTTAAAATGATCGATGCCTCAGGAACTGACATGATGAAGTTCATCATCAGCGGCGGCGTAACTGAAATTTAATTGACAGAATTCTTCAAACTCAAATTTAAAGCCACGAATTCTCTTAATAATTTTTACAATGCATGTATTCCTTCGTGATAATTCGTGTAATTATTGGCAAGATTTCTTTTCTCGCCTTAGGCGAGACGGGGTTATTCAAATAATTTATGGCAATATTCAAAAACAGGCCTGAAGATTTAAAAGAGTTTGGTTTCGGAACGAAGGTTTACGAATCAAATCAACGGCTCATCGCAAGAAACGGGAGAAGCAATGTGAAAAGGAAAGGACTTACCTTTCTGGAAGAGCTGAGCTTTTATCACTCACTCATTACAATGCCATGGTGGAAATTTAATCTGCTTGTGGCTTCGGCATTTCTATCTGTAAATATAATCTTTGCCATACTTTATTATTTCATCGACATACATAACATCAGTGGAATGATTGCAACCAGCAACTTCGATCGTTTCATGGAAGCGTTTTTCTTCAGTACGCAGTCATTGACAACTGTTGGTTATGGAAGATTAAATCCTGTTGGTATTACAAACAGCACCATTGCTGCATTTGAAAGTATGCTGGGCTTGCTGGCGTTTGCACTGGCTACCGGATTGCTCTACGGAAGATTTTCACGGCCTGGTGCCAAACTGCTCTTCAGCGATGTCGCCATCATAGCGCCTTACCGTGACATGAAAGGTTTCATGGTGCGCATGGCGAACAAAAGAAAGCATGATCTTATTGAAGTGGAAGCGCAAATCATTTATTCATGGGTGGCAATCGAAAATGGAAAAGAAGTCCGCAAATTCGAAACCCTCAACCTTGAACTAAGTCGCATCAGCGTGCTTTCTGCCACCTGGACAATCGTACATCCCATTGATGATAACAGTCCGATGAAAGATTTAAAAGAACAGGATTTCAAAGCATTGAATACTGAGATCATCGTCAACATTAAAGCATTTGATGAATCATTTTCGCAGACGGTTTATTCCCGCACATCTTATAAATACCATGAGATGGTAGTGGGAGCTAAATTCATTCCCGCCATTTCTCCAAATCCTGATGGCTCTGTATTGGTGGAACTGGACAAGATCAGCGCTTTTGAAAAGGTGTAGGCAGCAACATGATAAAAATCATGTAAGGCCCTGAGTTCAGTCATCTTGCTTTAATTGTCAGGGGAATATCATTGCCTTTCAATGTCGGTTAAAATTCTGACTGAAAAAGTCTATTGCGCTCATTGTGGTGATGAATGCCGCAATGCTATTGTTGACTGGAAAGAGCAAAAATTTTGCTGCGAAGGGTGCAAGCTCGTATATGAAATTCTTTCCGAGAACAACCTGACATCCTATTATGCGCTGAATAAAACGCCGGGGACTGCGCAAAGAAAAAAACGCCACGATGAGCAGTTTGCATATCTTGACGTTGAAGCGCTGAAAAAGCAACTCATTCAGTTCACAGACGGTAAGACCACACGCATCACATTTTCAGTACCACAGGTCCATTGTAGTAGTTGTGTCTGGTTACTTGAAAATCTCCACCGCATCAACAACGGAATCGTTTTTTCACAGGTAAACTATTCAAAGAAAACTGTCAGCCTGATCTACGATGAGGAGAAAATCACCCTTCGAAAGGTGGTGGAATTGCTTTCTGTTATTGGATATGAACCTGCACTTGCTCTCGACAGTGCCGGTGGCAAAAAAAAAACCGGGAAAGATTTTACCTCTTATTACAAGATCGGAATAGCAGGCTTTTGTTTTGGCAACATCATGATGTTCAGCTTTCCTGAGTATTTTTCTTCTGATGTCTATGCCGAAACAGGATTTAAAGGAATGTTCAGCTACCTGAATTTTGTGCTTGCGCTTCCTGTGTTTTTTTATTGCAGTTCACAGTTTTTTAAATCTGCATTACAAAGTCTGAAACAAAAATTTCTGAATATCGATGTACCGATCGCACTGGGCATTCTTGTTATGTTCATCAGAAGCACTTATGATATCGTGACTGCAACTGGCCCCGGATTTATGGATACAATGTCGGGCCTTGTTTTTTTCATGCTGATCGGCAGGGAGTTTCAGAATAAAACCTATGCAGCCATTTCCTTCGACCGTGACTACAAATCGTTCTTTCCCATCTCGATCATGATTAAAAAGGATGACGGAGAAACTTCAGTCCCTGTGTCTGCCATTGTACAAGGTGATATCATGGTAATCAGGAATGAAGAATTGATTCCCACAGACTCCATTCTGCAAAAAGGTGAAGCGACTATCGATTACAGTTTTGTTACCGGCGAATCGATGACTGTACAGGTGAAAGCCGGAGCTCTTATTTATGCCGGTGGTAAGCAAACAGGAACAGCGATAGAAGTAAAAGCCACAAAAAGTGTTTCACAAAGTTACCTCACGCAACTATGGAATTCTGACTTTTACGTGGATAAGAAAGACGGAAGCAGGTTTCAGCAAGTTGTCAATCAGATCAGCCACTACTTCACGATTGTTCTCATTGCCATTGCACTTGCTTCGCTGGGTGGATGGGCTTTGTTGGGAGATATCAGCAAAGGATGGAATGCATTCACTGCTGTTCTGATCATTGCATGTCCATGCGCGCTGGCGATCTCCTCTCCATTTACACTCGGCAACATTCTCCGCATCTTTGGAAGAAAGAATTTTTACCTGAAGAATTTTTCTGTGATAGAGAAACTGGCAAAAGTGGATACCATTGTTTTCGATAAGACAGGAACGCTCACAAAGTCAAATTCTTCCGAACTGAATTTTGTCGGAGAACTGAATCCCGATGAAAAGATCATGGTGAAGTCGGTTGCATACCATTCATCACATGCATTGAGCAAAATGCTTACAAAGAAGATGAGTGCTCTTCCAACTGCAGCGGTGGAAGCTTTTTCCGAGATCTCCGGCAGAGGAATAGAGGGCGTTGTATTTGGAGTACCTGTGAAAATCGGGTTGCCCGCCTTTATCGGAATTTCCGTTACAGCAACACCTGACACTACGCGCATTTATGTATCCATCAATGAAATTGTTCGCGGATATTTTTCTGTTACCAATACCTACCGCGAAGGTGTCAAAGAAATTGCTTCCCGGCTTTCAAGATCGGGATATCATCTTGCCGTTCTTAGCGGTGATCACAGCGGAGAAAAAGAAAATCTCGAAAAACTGTTTTCCGGAAAAGCTGATTTGCGTTTTGCGCAAGCCCCTGCTGACAAACTCCGTTATATTCAACGGTTGCAGCGATCAGGAAAAAATGTACTCATGGTGGGTGACGGGCTCAATGATGCAGGCGCACTGAAACAAAGCGACCTCGGAATATCTATCAGCGATGACATCAACAATTTTTCGCCTGCCTGCGACGGAATTCTTCACTCATCACAAGTATCATTACTGCCGGCAATCCTTAAAACCGCAAAGGCAAGCCGCAATATCATTCTTGCAAGTTTTTGCATTGCACTGCTTTATAACATTATCGGGTTAAGTTATGCAATAAGCGGGAACCTCTCGCCTGTAATAGCCGCAATTCTTATGCCTTTGAGTGCAATAACAATTATTACTTTTACAACCGGCATATCTAATTTCTCCTCTCGCCTGCTGAATTGAATATCTCAAAGAAGAAACTCAATTTCTATTTCTTGTCCTTTCTGAAACATGATTTCAGGGCAAGCATTACAGTATTTTTTGTCGCGCTCCCACTTTGCCTCGGCATTTCGCTGGCTTCCGGTGCACCTGTTTATTCCGGATTGCTCGCCGGAATCATCGGTGGTATCGTGGTTTCACTCATCAGCGGATCTCAGTTAAGTGTTAGCGGGCCGGCAGCCGGGCTCACGGCTGTTTCAGCTGCTGCAATTTTGCAGATGGGTTCTATCGAACCGTTTTTTCTTTCTGTTGCAATTGCAGGAATCTTACAGATTCTTCTCGGTGTTTTCCGGCTAGGTAATTTCACACATTTCATTCCCAGTGCTGTCATTAAAGGGTTGTTGTCTGCCATCGGTATCATACTCATTTCAAAACAAATTCCACTCTTCATTGGCTATGACCAGCCTGACTTCTGGACAAAAGAATTCTTCAACATTTTTACATTCGATCACATCTATTCCCATATTGACAATATTTATCACCATACATCTGCCGGTGTTATTGTTATTGCCATAGCTTCAATGGGTTTTCTTTTTCTTTGGAAAAAATATTTGGGCTCAAAAATTTCCTTTCTGCCATCTTCTTTTGCCACCGTAATTTTTGGTGTTTTACTTGCGATTTTGTTCAACAACTTTTTGCCGCTATTAGAGCTAAAACCAACGCAGTTTGTATCGCTGCCTTCAAATATTTTCAGCGAAGTAACAATCCCTCATATTAACAACCTCTTTGGCAATTATGAGATCTGGAAAACAGCCATTGTGATAGCAATCATTGCATCGCTCGAAACATTGTTAAGCCTTGAGGCGATTGACAAACTTGATCCTTATAACCGAATCACTCCTCAAAACAGGGAGCTCATAGCGCAGGGTACGGGAAATATTCTAAGTGGTATAATGGGCGGACTTCCTATCACCGCCGTGATTGTGCGCAGTTCCGCCAATGCTGAAGCCGGTGCAAGAACCAAACTTTCCGGATTCAGTCATGGCATCTGGCTACTTCTTGTAATTTTATTTTGTATCCCGCTTGTAAATCGCATTCCATATTGTGTACTCGCTGTTCTGCTTATCCGCACCGGCTACCAGCTCACAAAACCTAAAATGATCCGGAGCGTCTACAGACAGGGGCGGGAACAATTTCTTCCATTTGTTATTACTGTAATTGCCATCTTAAGTACAGACCTCCTTATCGGCGTTCTTATCGGTATGGCTTACAGTATTTATTTTATTGTCAAGCATACCTACCGTGCCGGTTATACGCTGACGAAGACCATGGAAGGCCACATCACGCACTACCGCGTGGAACTTGCGCTTAACGTCAGTTTCCTCAACAAAAAACGTTTCATGGACATGCTTGATAAAATTCCTTCTTATGCGGAAGTCACAATCAGCGGTTCCAATAGTGTGTATATAGACAACGACATACTTGAAATTTTTCAGGGGTTTAAATCCAAAGCGCATCACCGCCACATTCAGCTTACGTTGAAAGACATTCCTGAAGTGCAGACGATTGAACTGCATGGCTGAAATATTTACCATTTAGAAGGACGGATAGGGTTTCCGGCAAATTTTTCATGACAAAAGTCATATTTCCTCCTGACAACAGTCATCTCGCAGATTGACACCCAAAAATACCTTTATCGCAAAATTTTAATGTGTGAGCGTAATCATTTTGCTGATTATTTTCAGTTTACTTCTCGCTGTCGGTTTCCTGATAGCATTTATCTGGAGCATAAAGAACAATCAGTACGATGATGTTTATACCCCATCTGTGCGCATTCTTTTTGATAACGAAACTGAAACCAAACCAATAGAAAACCACAAAGAAGAATTATGACAATTGAAAGATTCAAATACGATAACCGCATCGTAAAAAATTTTGCAGTCGCAACAATGCTTTGGGGCATCGTGGGCATGCTTGCCGGATTGCTGGCTGCCCTTCAGCTTACCAGCAATGCATTTGACGCGGGCCCTTATGCAAGTTTCGGCCGCATCCGACCACTACATACCAACGCCATCATCTTCGCTTTTGTGGGGAATGCGATGTTCATGGGGATTTATTATTCATTGCAGCGTTTACTGAAAGCACGGATGTTCAGCGACCTGCTTGGCAAACTGCATTTCTGGGGTTGGCAACTGATCATCGTATGCGCAGCCTTCACTTTACTGATGGGTTATACCACCGGCAAAGAATACGCTGAGCTTGAATGGCCGATTGATATTCTGATTGCTGTTGTTTGGGTCATTTTCGGAATAAATATGTTCATGACGATCATGCGAAGGCGCGAACGGCACCTCTATGTGGCCATTTGGTTTTATATCGCAACCGTTGTAACTGTTGCCGTTCTTCATATTGTTAATTCACTGGAAATACCGGTGAGCTTATTCAAAAGCTATTCGATTTTTGCCGGCGTACAAGACGCTTTGGTTCAATGGTGGTATGGACATAATGCGGTTGCATTCTTCCTGACAACACCATTTCTCGGACTGATGTATTATTTCATGCCGAAAGCTGCAAACCGCCCTGTCTACTCCTACCGTCTTTCCATCATTCACTTCTGGGCCTTAATCTTCCTTTATATATGGGCCGGACCCCACCACTTGTTGTACACTTCACTTCCCGATTGGGCACAGTCTCTTGGGACGGCTTTCTCCATTATGCTTATCGCTCCCAGCTGGGGTGGTATGATTAACGGATTGCTTACGCTTCGGGGCGCATGGGACCGTGTGCGTGATGATGCTGTTTTGAAATTTATGGTTGTGGCAGTTACGGCTTATGGTATGGCAACTTTTGAAGGTCCGATGCTTTCGCTGAAGAGCGTGAATGCAATTTCACATTTTAGCGACTGGACCATTGCGCATGTTCACGTTGGAGGATTGGGATGGAATGGGATGCTAGTCTTTGGAATTTTATACTGGCTCATGCCAAGGTTATACAACACGAAACTTTTCTCAGCCAAGCTCGCCAACTTCCATTTCTGGATTTCAACACTTGGCATTTTGTTCTATGCGCTGCCTATGTATTTCGCAGGCTTTGCGCAATATTTTATGCTCAGGGAATTCACTCCTGAGGGCGTACTCAAATATCCAAACTTCCTTGAAACAGTTGTGCAGATTGTTCCGATGTACCAGTTGCGCGCCGTCGGGGGAACGATGTTTCTGATCGGTGCACTGGTGATGGTTTACAACTTATGGGCTACAGCAAGGCAAGGAAAGTTAGTTGCAGATGAGGAAACCGAGGCTCCGGCTCTGGGAAAACTGATTGATGCCGAACATCACGGACACTGGCACCGCTGGATTGAGCGCAGACCTGTTCAACTCCTGTTACTATCTCTGTTTGTGATCCTCATCGGAGGAATTGCTGAAATCGTTCCGATGCTCTCCATCAAATCAAATATACCAACAATTTCAAGTGTGCATCCTTACACACCCCTTGAACTGCAAGGCCGCGACATTTATATCCGTGAGGGATGTTATACATGCCATTCACAAATGATCCGTCCTTTCCGTGAAGAAACAGAGCGCTATGGGGAATATTCAAAAGCAGGAGAATTTGTTTACGATCACCCTTTTCAATGGGGATCAAAAAGAACAGGTCCTGACCTGGCACGCATAGGCGGAAAGTATCCGAACTCGTGGCATTACAACCATATGATGGATCCCTCCACAATGTCGCCGGGTTCAATTATGCCTGCTTATGAAAATATGATTGACAAGAGCCTTGATATCTCAAGCACCGGTTCAAAGATCAGGGCCATGCAAACATTGGGTGTGCCATATCCTCAGGGTTACGACAAGGTGGCCAACGATGATCTGGTGAAACAAGCAAATGGGATCGCAGAAGAAATGGCTAAGTCAGGAATTAAAGTAAAAAGCAACAAAGAAATCATTGCAATGATTGCGTATCTCCAAAGACTTGGCACTGACATCAAAGTAAAAGAAAATACAAAAAAATAAATCATGTTTAAAAATTACCTCAAAGGCATTGAAGGCATTGCCGACTACCCCGTGATTTCAATGGTGGCGTTTTTCATTTTTTTCGTTGCAATGATGGCCTGGTGGTTGCGCGCAGATAAAAAGCAGCTGAACGAAATGAGTGAAATGCCTTTGGATGATTACAAAAAAAATAACCACGAAAAAATAAACCGATAACGATAGCAATATGAAAAGATTAAACCTATGTCTTCTTCTTCTACTGTCTTCAATCCTCGGATTTGCCCAAGCAACAATACCTGATGCAGCAGCTGATGCAAGGCCAATAGCCCCGTTCCCTCCGATACTGGAAGATCCCTGGTTTTATCTCTGGGCTTCTGTGGTCTCTGTAATCGCATTTGTAATTTATTCACTGGTTCATTCCATCAATGCGCTTTCAAAAAAATTACAGAGAGCTGAAGAAGTAGAATCAGCAGAAGTGGTAAGGATCAGGGAAAAAACTATATGGGATAAGCTTATGGATGCGCTTACCCGTTCAGTTCCTGTTGAACAGGAAAGGGATGTGTTGCTTGACCATGACTATGACGGCATCCGTGAACTGGACAACAAACTTCCTCCGTGGTGGGTATGGGGATTTTATATCACCATTATTTTCGCCTTCGTTTATGTCTTTTTTTACCACATGTCAGGATTGGGTAAGCTGAGTGCTGCCGAATACAATGACGAAATGAACAAAGCTGCCATTGAAAAAGCTGAACGCATGAAACTCAATACAAATAATATTACTGAAGAGAATGTCATACGCCTTACAGATGAAATATCTTTAAAAGATGGCGCTGAAATATTCCAGAAGAATTGCCTGGCTTGTCACGGGGAGAAAGGTCAGGGAAACGTAGGTCCTAACCTTACTGATGTGTACTGGATACACGGCGGAGGTATCAATAATATTTTCCGCGTTATCAACGAGGGAATTCCCTCAAAAGGAATGATCTCATGGAAAGCTCAACTTTCGCCAGACCAGATTCAAAAGGTTGCCAGTTTTGTCATGACCTTTGAAGGAACAAATCCGCCGGGCGCCAAAGAACCACAGGGAGAAGTCTATAATCCTGCACCCGACAGTTAGTGGCAATGTGAACAAACAAGGAATTTAAAACAAAACAAATAAAAAATTATGAGAAAAATAATCGGTCTATTTTTGATCCACCTTCTGTCATCACAATTACATGCTCAAATTACAGACACTATTCCATTTGAAGATGCTAATGGAAAATGGGGCATAAAAATACATAGTTCTGAAAAAGTGTTAGTTCAACCTAAGTATCAGTATTTAGATTACTCCTATGAAGGCTTAATTAAGGCTCGTTTAAATGATAAAACAGGATTCATTGATTTAAGTGGAAAGATCATTGTTCCGTTTAAATATCATGATGCTAATTACTTCGCAGAAGGTCTTGCAGCTGTAAGTCAAGAAACCAAGTCTGGATGGAAAATAGGTTTTGTTGATAAGACGGGTAAGCTCGTTATTGAAATGAAGTATTACTCGATTTATCTGGACAGAACTAGATTTTCTAATGGTGTAGCTGCTGTTTCTAAAGGTGATAAAGAGTATGGAATAATCGATAAGACCGGTCGCGAACTTACCCCCTTTATTTATACTAGTATTTATTCTTTTGAAAAAGCTATCGATATTACAACGGTTTCTAAATCTGGCAAATGGGCACTTTTAGACAAAACCGGCAAGGAGCTAACCCAATTTAAGTACGATAAATTAACAGAACCATATTATTATTCAGATGGGTTAATAAAAATGGAAGTTGGAGGTAAAATTGGGTTTGTTGATTATTTTGGTAAAGAAGTTGTTCCTCCTTACTTTGCTGAAGCAGGTGACTTTTCGGATGATTTATGTGCTGTTATGTCTGGTAGTAATAAGTGGGGTTATATTGACAGAAAAGGTAATAATGTTCTTAGATATGAATTCGATATCGCAAAACCATTTTCAGAGGGACTTGCACTAGTCGTTTATATGGCAAAGGATGACGGTATAAACAATTGGAAGTGTATAGATAAGTCTGGGAAAATAATTTTTGCTGTTAAAGGGGGACAACCAACTGAATATGGTTATTTTAGAGATGGGCTATTGTTATTACAAAATCAGGAAGAAAAGTATTTCTTCATCGCCAAAACGGGAGTGCCATTGTCAGAGGATAAATATGATTATGCAGAGGGATTTTCAGAAAAACTCGCTGTCGTATGTCGGGATGGAAAATGTGGATATATTGATACGACTGGTAAATTAGTCATTCCATTAAAATATACGATTGCTTCTTCATTTGTTGATGGTTTTGCGGGTGTGACTGGTTTGTCGGAAACTGGACTTGAGCAAGAATTAATAATTGATAAGACAGGAAAAGTCGTTTTATCTAAATGAACATCACAGCCAAGCTTCGAGAAGGTTTAACAGATTGCACACAGCTACTAACATGGATTTTGAGTCAGGCGGGGTGAAGTGCAAAATTGGAGTTTTGTGCTTCGATTTAAGTTCAGTGCTGGTTGACAGTTTTGTGCTCCGAAACCCGAACGAACGCAAAGCCCGAAACCGTTCGCAGACTACAGGAGCCGGTGCTGATTCCCTTAAAACTGATTCATTAAAAACTCCCGCCCTTTAAATATGCATGAATCTGCACATCCGGAAAACAGCGAATCCTTTCGTGACAGCATTTCAACCATTAGCAAGGAAGGAAAGCGTGCCTGGGTGTATCCAAAGAAGCCCAAAGGCAACCTGCATACCAAGCGGATCTATGTTAGCATTGCACTCCTGATTCTCATGTTCACCGGACCGTTCATGAAGGTGAACGGACATCCGCTCATGATGTTTAATGTTATTGAACGTAAGTTTTTTGTTTTTGGTGTTACCTTCTGGCCACAGGATTTTTTCCTTTTTGTTCTGGCAATGCTCACCTTTTTTGTATTCATCATTTTGTTTACTGCAGTTTTCGGAAGGGTATGGTGCGGCTGGGCTTGTCCGCAAACCATTTTTATGGAGATGGTCTTTCGCAAAATTGAATACTGGATTGAAGGTGATTACATGCAGCAGAAAGCACTGAATAACGGCGATTGGGATACTGATAAAATAATCAAAAAGGTCAGCAAGAATATTATTTTCTTTCTCCTTTCATTCCTGATCGCAAACACATTCCTTGCATACATCATCGGTATTGATGATCTTAAACTCCTTGTCACTGATGGACCCGGCAAACACATTTCAGGGTTCATTGCACTCTCGGCCTTCACAGGTATATTCTATGGTGTATATGTACGCTTCCGTGAACAGGTTTGTCTGGTTGTTTGCCCATACGGAAGATTACAAGGTGTACTGCTCGACAGGAATTCAGTAGTTGTGGCTTATGATTATAAAAGAGGAGAACAACGTGGCAAACTTCATAAAACGGAAAAACGCGAAATTGGGGATTGTGTAGATTGTAAGTTGTGTGTACACGTTTGTCCCACGGGAATCGATATCAGGAACGGAACACAATTGGAATGCATCAACTGCACGGCATGTATTGACGCCTGCAATTCAATTATGGATAACGTTGGATTCAAACGTGGCCTGATACGGTACACAAGTGAAAACGCAATCATCAAAAAACAGAAATTTCAAATCACACCAAGGGTCATCGGCTATTCAGTTATCCTCGCCCTCCTGCTCATCACACTTTCAATCCTGCTTGCATTCCGCTCTGAAGTTGAAACTACAGTATTGCGTACTCCCGGGCAACTGTATCAGAAAGTAGGTGATGATAAGGTAAGCAATTTATATGATTTACAACTGGTGAATAAGACATACCATGACCTGGCTATAAAACTGCGGTTGAAATCGCCTTCCGGTGAAATTAAATATGTTAGTTCCGAGGTCACCACCCTTAAAAAAGATTCACTGGCTGAATGTGTGTTCTTTCTGATCCTTCCCCTGAATGAAATCCATCAGACTAAAACAAAGATTGAAATGGAAGTTGTTTCCGGCGGAGAAGTGATTGATAATGTAAAAACCAGTTTTCTTGGTCCGGTTGAGACAGATGATGATGAAGACGATGAATAAAAACATATTTCAGGTAATGAAACGACCCCGCCTCGCCTAAGGCTAGACGAGGAATTCTTTTGATTAAATAAAAAAATTGCATGAAAAAATTTAATTGGGGCTGGGGCATATTCCTTACCTGTTTGACTTTTATTCTGTTTATCTCCTCTCTGGTTTACCGTGCCTCAAGAGAAAAGATCGAATTTGTAACCGAGAATTACTATGACAAAGAATTGAAATTCCAGGATCAGATCGATCACAGCCAAAATGCCGAGGAGCTTTCCGAAAAAATAAAGGTTTCACAAAATACAAATGAAGGCACTATTTCCATTTCATATCCTTCATCCATTGACTGGAAAAGCGTTTCAGGCCAGATCACATTCTTTAAGCCGGACAATGCAGATCTTGATTTTGATGTAAAAGCTATGTGTGATGAAAACCACTTGCAGCAGGTCAATTCCACAAAAATGAAAAGAGGCTGGTGGAATGTAAAGATAAGCTGGGCATCAGGTGAAACCCCTTACTATTTTGAGCAAAAATTACTTTTGAACTAATGTTTCTTCTTTCCGCTTTTCTGGTTGGATTTTTAGGCAGCTTCCATTGTGCAGGCATGTGCGGACCGATTGCACTTGCGCTGCCTCTTGACCACTCTTCAAAAGCTTCGATGGTATACGGCCGGCTGCTCTACAATTTAGGAAGAATTGTAACTTACTCCCTGCTGGGCCTGGCTGTAGGGTTGATCGGGCATTCCATTGCACTGGCAGGCTTTCAGAAAGCATTGTCCATTTCCTCCGGAGTAATCATAATATTAATTGCAGCAGGATCATTGCTCCATACAAAAACAAATTTCATGAATAAATTTGTGGTCCGGTTTACAGGTTTAATCAAAAACCGCTTTAAAAAATATTTTTCTCAGAAATCCTGGTCCACTTTATTCATGATTGGTACTGTGAATGGCTTGCTGCCTTGCGGCTTTGTATATCTTGCGCTTGCTGCGGCAATCGGAGCCGGAAATGTGTCAGGCAGTATTGGGTACATGGCGCTATTCGGTTTGGGAACTTTACCAATGATGCTTATGATCTCCCTTTCAGGAAATTTTTTCGGACTGAAGTTCAACCGTTACATCAACAAAGCAACGCCATATGTTGCGATGATTGTTGCAACATTATTGATCGTAAGAGGCATCAATATGACGGATCACTCCTGTTGCCATCACAATTGATTTATTTTTACTGAGTATCCGGCTCAATATGAATTAACACATGGCCGAGGTGGGGAATCTGCTCACGTAAAGTGTCCTTCAATAGGTGAGCAATGTCGTGACCGGCCTTAACAGAGATTTCTGCGTTAACGGTTGCATGCAGGTCAACATGGTATTTCATCCCCGCCTTGCGGATGAAACATTTTTCTGTGGCAACTACACCTTCAACAGTAAGCGCAACTTCCCTGATATTGAGGATCAGGTCATCATAAACATGTTCGTCCATTATTTCGCCCAATGCTGGACGAAAAATCAGGTAACTGTTGTAAAGAATAAATCCTGAAGCAAAAAGTGCAGCCCAGTCATCTGCTGCCTCATACCCTTTTCCCATGATCAGGGCAATAGAAATGCCGATGAAGGCAGCAACCGATGTGATAGCGTCGCTTCTGTGGTGCCATGCGTCCGCTTTAAGAGAAGAGCTATGTGTCTGCTTACTCTTTCTCATAACAACCTGGAAAGAAATCTCCTTCCAGATTATTATGGCGCCAAGTACATAAAGTGTAAAAGATTCCGGCATTGCATGAGGCATGCGAATATTCCTGATACTTTCATAGGCAATGATCACTGCTGATGTCATCAGGAAAGCAACTACAAGGAAAGTTATCAGTGGCTCTGCCCTTCCATGCCCGTATGGATGATTTTCATCTGCCGGTTTGCTGGAATATTTGATACCGAATAATACCAACAATGAAGCAAAAATATCCGTAGTGGATTCAATCGCATCAGCGATCATTGCAAATGAATTTCCAAAAATCCCCGTAACACCTTTCAAAATTGCCATCCCTGTGTTGCCTGCAATACTGAAATAGGTGGTCATCACCGCTGTTCTTTCGTCTGACATTTGCCTATGATCTGAGTGCTTTAATTACCATTGTGATGCCGATCAACAACAACAAGAATAATACGATCTTTCTGAAATCATCCTGTGATATCTTCTTTAACAATAATTTTCCTGAATATGAGCCCAGAAATGCAGCTCCGAAAAGGAAAGGAATATATGAAAGATACTTCCAGTCAAAATATCCGCTTGCAAAATAAACAACAGTACGGCTTGAATCCACAAAAAAATCAATAGCTGCGGAGGTCGCAATAAAGGCATTCTTTTCTAGGTTAAAAGCTGTCAGGCTCATGCCACGGATTGCGCCGCCTGTTCCTATCAGCCCGGCAAGAAACCCGGCTACCACACCTCCACTGATTGCACTGGAACTTGTTGTTGATACCCTGAATGCAGGATACATAATAACAAAACAGCTAAATAGTATCAGAAAAATACCCAGCGCCAGTTCAGCATATTGAAACTGAAGATAGTTACTCAACCAAGCGCCAAGGATCACAAAAATGGTAGAGGGAATTCCGTAAAGAACTAGCAATTTCCTGTCAATACTTTTCCAGAACAGGTAAAGTTTTGAGCTATTGCTGAAATCATGCAGAATAGCCGTAAGCATCAGCACTGTTTTAAAATCAAGAAAGAACTGCGCCATCGGTACGAAAAATACTGAGGAGCCGAAACCACCAATCGTTCCAATGATCTCCGAAAGGAAAGCCAGCAAAAGAAAAACGATGGAGGACAGCATTATTGCAAAAGTAAAATATGCAATACAATCTGTATTGACGACGATCATTGCATTTAACTGACAGGAATCATATTTTCTGAGCCGGTAAGGAAGGTACCTTTATTTCAAATAAATTAATTCTAACCATGAACAACATTACCATTGATCCAAAAGAAAACATTGAAAGTATCCGGCTTCAGTTTAAAAAGTCTTTTCCCTTCCTTGATATCCAATGCTTCAAAAAAATGCATGAGAACCAGCGGGGCAGTTCCAGGAAGTCAATGCACCAGCCGGATACAAGGCTATCTGAATTAATGAATGATGCCTATTCTGTTGGAATTTCTTTCGAACCTTCAGACACAGTGAAGCAATTTGAGGAAAAGATTAAAGGCATTTCCGGATTGAATGTTCAGGTATTTCGCAGATCAGGCAAACTCTGGCTGGAAACCTCTGTTACCGACAACTGGACGCTGCAACAACAAAATGAAGAAGGGGAGAAATCAGTCAGCGAAATAAAGGAAGAGATTGAAAACCCTGACGATCACGATATGTACTAGCCACCGGAAACAGACATTAAATCACATACACTTCTAATTTTTCCCGGTCATTTGTGATTTCCCGAAAATTATAACTGACGAAAAATAATTTAATTCAGATTTGGATTTACTTCCAATTGGCCAAAAGCCTGCAATGCTTTTGGAAAAAGGATATTGTTTTCAAGATGTACATGTCGGTGCAAATCCAATTCAAATTCATTTAGTTCATTGAAAACAAGACGGTAAGTAGTACAGGCATCCTCAGGTGGTGCGAAGTGATTCGTTAAATTCCTGATATTATGCATAAGGATTCCCGCTTCTTCGTGTTCAGACTGTATCACATGAACTAGAGCGATCAGGTAATTTTTTTCAAGCTCCCCAATCAATTTTTTCTTTTCAGCCGCTTCAGCAATTTCAATTATTCTTGGAAAAAGTATATGCTCTTCCTTGTACATGTGCTGACTAAATGCATCTGAAAGAATTGCAAACTCTTTGAAAATTTCATGCAATTCAGGATGCCTGTCACCATGCTTGCTACTGACTTCATGAAGGTGCGCAGTAATTCCGGGTATCGTCTCTTTCACATAGCGGTGGTGCTTTTCACATTGTGTTCAATAAGCTGTGGAGCATTCATCGTATTAAAATCAAATCCTGCATGACGAATATCGTAATACAGAATCTCTTGCAGATCATGTTCAACCGACCGGAGCTTTAACAAGTCGTTCCCGCAAGCTTCCTTCAGCGTCATTTTACCATGACAGCAATAATCAATATCATACTTTTCAAAAACAGCTGCTACTGCGGGTTTATGGGTAACAAGCCGGGCAAGGGCATTTTCAGTAAATGATAATTATATTATTGTCTATCTTAAAAGAACAATGGTGTGCTGCCAACCTGCTCTGCATGGAATGCCAAAAGTGGTATATGGGAGTGATAAGACATTTTCTTGGTTGTGCTTCGACCAGTCAGTTTTTCAAAGAGATTACGTCTTCGCGCTGATACAGAAATGATATCAATATCATTTTCAACAGCAAAATCACTGATTGATTGTTCAACATTTTTCCCATCGAGCAGATTGAAATAGAACTTATCGTAAGATATGCTGGTAACCACCTGACTCTTGAATTCTTCGAAATGTTTGCTTTCAGTTCTGGCATTATGTGGGTCTTCAACATGCACAATAATGATTTCCGGATTCCATGGCTTAAAAATTTCTGTTAGAAGAAAAATCGATTGAAAATCGTTGTCGGAATAATTTGTTGCGAAAAGAATTTTCTTAATGTCCTTCACTTTTGCATCCGGCGGAATTGCAAGTACAGGACATTTTGCCCTCGAAATAACCTCAGCAGTATTGCTGCCAAGTAAAATTTCTGAAACCCCGTGGGCTCCCTTTGTACCCATCACTATGAGGTCGGTCTTTTTCGCTTCGCAGAAGTTTATGATCTCATCCACTGCAAAACCCATCGTTGAAGAAGTCTCAATTTCAATGGGGTGCTGTTTACTGCGAAGGGAATGCTTTAATTTTTCCAAATTTACTGCTGATTCCTTCATCAATTGGCTATCAGGCACTTCTACCACCATTTCATTCATGGCTACAACAGGAAATTTTATTGAGTGGAAAAGGACCAATTTACTTCGGAGCTTACTTGCAATCAATGCTGCATAACTGAGGGCATGCTCAGCATTGTCTGAAAAATCCGTTGGTACAAGAATCTTTCTCAAAGGGTTGAATTTGAATTCCTTCATCATTTAATATTTATTCAAAAATATCCACAGCTATTAATGTAGCTGATGATTTTTGTCATGTGCGGAGATGATATTCATCAATCTGCTGCTATTTATTAAAAATTAACTTTGCATGACTTTTATCACCTAATCATCAATAGCTGAATTTTAATTGAGCTATATTGCAGGTTCATGCCAAATTCAAAAGATAAACGCATATTATTTCTAGGAATCATCCTGACATCACTCATTTTTATCAGTGACGTCTTTCTTCCGGTAAAGATGCATTCAGAATTTATTTATGCAATTGTCATCTTAATTTCGATCTGGACTCCCGGAAACAGAAGCACCTTTGATGCAGGGATCGTAATGACTGTCCTTATAATCATCGGATTCTACCTGAATGACCACAAAGGAATCGGTGACAATGAAATTTCATCAATTATCATCCCTGTCCTTTCTCTATGGTCTTTTGTTTACGTGATTGTACGATTTAAGAAGGAACGGGAAAAGACTGCAATGAGTAATGAATACCTCAATGCCATGTTTATTAATGCAACTGAAGGGATGATCATCAGTAACACCAAAGGCGAAATCGTGATGGCGAACCCCCACTCTGAAGAAATGCTGGGCTATGAAAAAGGGGAGTTAATAAAACTCACAATAGAAAAACTTGTTCCAGCACGGCTTGCTGCAAAGCATGTGCATCACCGAAATAATTATTATGGAGAAATGAACACAAGGCCTATGGGAAAAGGGATGTCTTTGTTTGCCTGCAGAAAGGACGGATCGGAATTCCCGGTAGAGATCAGCCTGAGCAACTTCAGGATTAAAGAAGAAGCATTTATCATTAGTTTTCTCATAGACATTACCGAAAGAAAAAAACACGAAGAGCTTGTGCACAAATCCAATACGGACCTGGAACTGCGTGTAGGTGAAAGAACCAGGGAACTTGCTGAGGCAAATATAAGCCTGAAAGAAGAGATGGAAGAACGCACACGGATGGAAGAAGCGCTCCGCGACAGTGAGCGGCTGTACAATACCATGGCACACAATTTTCCTAATGGATGGATTGAGATTGTTGACAGCAACTTGAGACGGGTATTTTTTGATGGGAAAGAATTACAGGAACTTGGAATTAACAGAGAGGAGTTTCTTGGAAAATCAAAACTAGAAAAAACATTTATTCCAATCTCGAATGAAATAAAAGATAAGTTGGCAAAGGTCTTTGAATGGCAGAGCGCAAATTTTGACGTGGATATGATGTCAAGAATTTATGAGGTGAATGCCGTTCCCCTTCCTGACATGAAAGGAATCGTGAAAGAAATTCTTCTTGTTGTACAAAATGTAACTGACGTTCGCAGGGCCGATTATGAAACCCGGGAAGCACTAAATAAAGAGAAACAACTTAATGAACTCAAGTCAAAATTTGTTTCCATTGCTTCCCACGAATTCCGGACTCCATTAAGTACAATACTGTCTTCCGTTTCACTTGCCGAAAAATATTCAGCCCCGGACGATGCAGAAAAGAGAACAAAACACTTTGAAAGGATAAGATCCTCCGTAAAAAACCTTACGGAAATACTCAACGATTTTCTATCACTTGAAAAGCTTGAAGCCGGAAAAACAGAATGCAGACCTGAACAATTCGATATTGTAAATTTTGCCGAAGACATGAAAGAACAAATGCAGACGCTGACAAAACCCGGCCAGCAAATTGTTTATGCGCATAAGGGTAGTCAAAACCTTGTGAATCTCGACAAACAGTTGCTCAGGAATATTTGCATTAATCTTATTGGCAATGCCATTAAATACTCCCCTGAAGGAAAGTCTATTGAATTTACAACAAGTGTTAACTCAGAAGTAAAAATTTCTGTAAAAGACAGTGGGATTGGGATCCCTGAAATTGACAAACAACACATGTTCGAAAGGTTTTTTCGTGCACACAATGTAACTGCCATACAGGGAACTGGATTGGGGTTGAACATTGTTAACCGATATGTAAAACTCATGAAAGGCAAAATGGAATTTACAAGCAAGGAAAATGCAGGCAGTGAATTTATTGTTAGATTTAATATTCAAAATACCACAAATCAATAAACACCATCAAATCATGAAAAATATTCTGCTCATCGAAGACAACAAAGAAATGCGTGAGAACATTGCGGAGATTCTTGAACTGGCCAACTACAGAGTAATAACAGCTCCCAATGGTAAACTAGGCGTCGAACTTGCCGGGAAAGAAATTCCAGACCTGATTCTTTGCGATATCATGATGCCTGAACTTGATGGTTATGGTGTGCTGTATATGCTTTCCAAAAAGCCGGAAACTGCAGCAATTCCATTTATATTCCTCACGGCTAAAACAGAAAAAACCGATATCAGGAAAGGCATGAGCATGGGCGCTGATGATTATCTTACAAAGCCATTCGAAGAAATGGAATTGCTGAATGCCATTGAGGTCCGACTGAAAAAAAGTGAATCATTTAAAAAAGAGTTTGCAAAAAATGTAGATGGCCTTAATGAATTCATGAACCAGGCTAAAGGAATCGAAGAACTGAACAGGCTTTCCTTTGACAGAAAAATGCATCAGTTCAAAAAGAAAGAAATGGTTTACATGGAAGGAGATGAACCGACCTCTTTGGTTTTTATCAGCAAAGGTCAAATAAAAACTTTCAAAACAAACGAACAAGGGAAAGAACTGATTACTGGACTCCACCGGGAGGGTGAATTCATCGGTTATACTGATCTAATTGAAGGAACAGAATTCCGTGAAAGCGCTGAAGTAATGGAAAATTCTGAAGTCTGCTTCATTCCTAAACAGGATTTTTTCGCTTTGATTTATTCTAACAGGGATGTTGCTGCCCGATTTATCAAAATGCTCTCGAACAACCTCAATGAAATGGAAGAACGATTAATAAACCTTGCTTACAATTCGGTGAGAAAACGAGTCGCTGAAGCCCTGCTGACCATCCAAAAACGCAACGACAAAAATAGTTTCGCTATCAGCCGCGAAGATCTTGCAAGCATGGTGGGTACGGCAACGGAAAGTGTCATCAGGACCCTCAGCGATTTCAAAGATGAAAAGCTTATCGAAATAAAAGACAAACACATAGAAATATTGAACGCAGGAAAACTATCTTCTATGAAAAACTGATTTCGTCAAACGTCCTAAAGCCCTGACAGCTCAATTAAATAATGTAGGATGGAATTGATGCCTTATTCCTTTTCAGGAACTCACCTGGGAGGACAAAGCTTTCACCGCCCTCGTAAGCGCATAAATAATCACAATTAAGAAAGCAGCTGCGCAGATGACAAGAATCATTGTATAGATTGTTTCCACATTTTCTGCCCCCCCTGAAGGTGAAACAGCTCCTTGCTGAAGGGAAGCTTCCTGTGCAAACGATGAAACGGTGACCATCATTGCCATCAGCATCAAAATGTATTTCTTCATAAAAATTTCTTAATAATTGCCCGCAAAATGCTTGCAAATTTCAAATGTTGAGAGGACTTTGGTCAGGCTTAAATATGATAAAAATCATAACGGACAAGAATAAGACCCGATTGCTTGAAATACTGATTCAAATCATATCACTTTTTATACCACAGGCTAGCTTCGCTTTAAGTCAATAACAAGAGACCTATTATTCCCCTGTAGTCGATCTATTTGGCTGAAGTGGGTTAAATTCATTAACATTATGTCAGTCCATGCCAACACGGTACGGATTTGGACAGCATTATAAATCATGGAATACAAAGACTATTATAAAATTCTCGGCATAGATAAAAAGGCAAGCGCAGACGAAATAAAGAAGGCATTCCGGAAACTGGCAGTTAAATACCATCCTGATAAAACAAAAGGTGATAAAACTGCCGAAGAAAAATTTAAAGAAGCCAATGAAGCCAATGAAGTCCTGAGTAATCCTGAAAAAAGAAAAAAGTATGATGAGCTGGGTCAGAACTGGAATCAATACGATCAGCAAGGCTATGGTCAGGGCTATGGTGAACAGGGAGGATTCCGGAGGCAGAGCAGATCAAAACAGGGTAAGCAGGATTTTGGATTCGGACAGGGTGGATTTTCTGATTTCTTCGAACAGTTCTTTGGAGGCTCCTACGGTGGCGATGAATTCTCAAACAATAATTTTCAAACTGCAGGCCATGACCTTCGTCTCGACCTCGATGTTACTTTGGAAGAAGCATATCATGGAACTACAAGGCAGTTTATTGTTGATGGTGAAAAACTTCAGATCCGCCTGAAGCCGGGGGTATATAACGGGCAACAGCTAAGAATAAAAGGAAAAGGTGGAAAAGGAAAAGGCAACGGACCAAGGGGCGATATTTATGGTTTCGTGAATCTGCAAAAACATCCCCGCTATGCTGTGAGTCAAAATGATTTGCATTGCACAATTACCATTGACCTATATACATCAATCCTTGGAGGTAAAACGAGCGTTGAGACATTGAAAGGAATGACAAGAATTAACATCGCACCGGGTACAGAAAATGGAAAAGTATTGCGGTTAAAAAACATGGGCATGCCCTTTTACAATGAGCCCAACAAATTCGGAGACTTATATGCAAAAGTAAATATCATTTTGCCGAAAGATCTTTCTCCGAAAGAAATTGAACTATTCAGGCAGCTTCAGGAAATCAGAAATAAAAACAACAATTAATCATGTCAAAATTTTCAGAATTAATCAATGGCGATATTCCTGTACTCGTGGATTTCTCAGCCGAATGGTGCGGTCCATGCAAGATGATGGCGCCGATACTTAAAGAAGTCGCTTCAAAGGTGGGCGAGAAAGTCAGAATCATTAAAGTGGACATAGACAAAAACCCGCAAGCCGCAGCTGCATATCAGGTGCAATCTGTACCTACGATGATTTTATTTAAGAAAGGTGAAATCAAGTGGAGGCAATCGGGGGTTATGCAGGCGGGGCAGTTATCGCAGGTAATTTTGCAGTATGCCTAATGACTTTAGGTATCTGATGCTATAATACTGATTGTAAAAATGCTCACTCAAGGAAAAATGTTCAGAATTACAAAATAGCATCCTGAAGAATTTTCAATATTAAAAAAGAGGGAAATTTATTCAGAGAATATTCTTAATCATTAATATTTTATAAGTTTCAAGCTTTTAACTTGACTTCCTTTAATATAATGGAGAAAATAAAAACCAGTTAGAAACTCTCTTGTATCAACTTTTGTCAAATCATTAATTGTAATCTGTTGAATCATCTTTTTTCCAAAGATGTCAAAAACTATAACTTCTCCACCTGCCTCTGTTCCGCTTAAAGTAAATTCATTTTCAAATGGATTAGGAAAAATAGAATTATTGGACGAAAAGGAATTTTCATTAATTGAAATTGATACTGAACACAACCCCAAGACTTGAAGAGCATGATGGGATTTGCTGACGATGGTATCTGCAAGTTGTACATAATAATTATCGCCCCATGCCCAAACGGTGCCATCGTTTTTTAAAGCAAGCGAATGCTTTATTCCGCAGGCAATAGCAGTGATGTCATTAAGAGCGCTAACCTGAACAGGGGTATAGCGGTCATTATAATTTCCAATACCAAGTTGGCCATAAAAATTAGTGCCCCAAGCCCAAACGGTACCATCACTTTTTACTGCGAGTGTATGATGCCCTCCTGTTGCGATGGACTCAATTGATGGGGGTGTGCTTGTTTGTATTGGTATATAACTATCATTGGATGTTCCATTGCCAAGTTGACCACCGGAATTGATGCCCCATGCCCAAACTGTGCCGTCACTTTTTAAGGCAACCGAATGTCTTATTGATGCTGATACAGAAATAACACTGTCCAGGGAAATTGCCTGAACAGGGAGGTGGCTTTCTACTTGTGTTCCATTTCCAAGTTGTCCATAGCCATTGTATCCACACGCCCAAACTGTACCATCACTTTTGACAGCAAGCGAATGAGATTCCCCAGCAGAAATTGCAACTATTCCGGAAAGAGTGGTCATTTGAATTGGAACATTACTATTCGTAGTTGTACCATTACCTAACTCTCCATTGAAATTATCTCCAAAACCCCAAATGGTTCCGTCATCTTTTAATGCAAGAGAAAAAAATTCTCCGGCGGCTATAGATACAATTCCAGTGAGCAAACTAACTTGCACCGGAACATAGCTACCGCTAAATGTACCATTTCCAAGCTGCCCAAAACCATTACTGCCCCAGGCCCAAACAGTACCATCTCCTTTTAAAGCAAGGGAATGAGTTGAACCGCTTGCAACAGCGGTTACATTTGACATATTGTTTACTTGAAGAGGTGTGGCGCTCGCAAGAGGTTGATTTGACCCTATACCAAGAACACCATTTGTATTACTCCCCCAGTTTCTTAAAGTACCATTTTCGCAAACCACAAGGCAATAATTGTATCCTGCGGTAATAGTTTTCGCATTGCTTGAAAATGAAAATACGCACAATACGACTTGTAATATTGACAGTCCAACTAATAAATTTTTTTTCATTTTAACTATTCTGAATTCTTTTTTTACCTCCACAACGTTATCAAATATTATTATCCTATCAAAGAAATATTTTACAAATTTCAATCTCCAGTATTGGTAAAATTCTC
>CAYHHK010000041.1:30022-31120 GCA_964356415.1 uncultured Flavobacteriales bacterium | reverse complement strand
CAATACTGACCGGCCTGAAATGCCAGAAATAGCCCAGAAGGACTCCTGTAAACAATCCATCTATCCTCAGATGGGTATAAAAGAATGCTTCATGATTTATTGCATAAACACGGTAAACATAAATGATCCTGAGAACAAGTGAAAGGAGTATCGCGCCTGCAAACAACAGTGGCAATATTTGACCTTTCATGTTTATCCTTCTTTTTACGGCAATAAAAATTATGAAGGCTACCAAAAAATAAAAGTGCTCTTCCACAGCAAGTGACCAGGTATGGGACCACATTCCACCGAAATAACTTTGCAGAAAAAAAACTTCGCTGAGTATTGACTTTACCTGAAAAGATGTTCCGAATCCAATTGAAAATATGAATACCGTACAGATGATAAAAAAATAAAAAGCAGGATATATTTTGAATCCTCGCCTGATCAAGAAACGTCCGATATTCACTTCTCCCCTCTTTTTGTATTCTGAGAAAAGCAAACCCGAGACAAGAAATCCGCTTAGGACAAAAAACAGATCAACGCCATATCCTCCCGGACCGGCAAGAAAAAAATCCATTTCAAAATGCCTGAATAAAACACCGATGATGGCAACTCCGCGAAGAAAGTCGAGCCCTTTTATGCGCATAAGCAGGGAACAAGGATAGAAAATAAAAATTAAAGGTCTGCACTTGCGTACAGACCTATTAACCTGGTTCGTCAGCTTATAAGCCGGGTTCTGTATCCTCCATCAAAGATGAAAGACTTCTATCATTTATCTGTCGCCCCGAATAATTCGGGGTCGAGCGATCTACCCGTTACGGCTGTCTTTACAGACAATCGGGCGTGCAACCCTTTGGTAGTTTCGTGATGAATCATCACCGCAACTTATTTGATCTTTCAGCTCCCGAGGTTTTCTATTCCCCCGCATTACCACGAAGGAGCGTGAGCTCTTACCTCACGTTTTCACCCTTACCCTAAAGTATTGCTACAATAGGGCGGTTTCCTTTTCTGTAGCACTATCTGTAACCTGATGATTGCTCACCTTGTTCCCCGGCTATTCGCCAGGCGGGATGCACTATGCTGCCCGGACTTTCCTCCCTCTTACCAATGGCAAGA
>CAYHHK010000041.1:7639-29922 GCA_964356415.1 uncultured Flavobacteriales bacterium | reverse complement strand
CCAGTATTAAAAGCTTCCGTGAACCCGATCTATGGTGGCAAATCCGCACAGGAGAATGGATCCTTGAACACCATGAAGTTCCTAAGCAAGATGTTTTTTCTTACACGATGAATGGAACGGAATGGATTAATATCAAATGGGGATTTGAAGTCCTTGCCGCATTGGTAACAAGAATCGCAGGACCTGAATCAGTGTTCTTCATACAATCGATCGTCAATTGCCTGCTTGTATTTTTTCTTTTGAAGCTTTCAATATTATTATTCAGGAAGAATGGCATTGAAAATCCACCAATACAAAGCAACTTTCTTCTTTCCGGCGTTTTTACATTTCTTGTTTTGATGATTGGCACGGAATACCGCATGATCGGCAGACCGGAAATGTTCAGCCACCTGTTCACAATTTTGTTTTTGGTATTACTTGAGAAGAACCGGTTGTCCCCTTCCCGGCAGATCTATATCATCATTCCCCTTCAGCTGATGTGGGCAAATATGCATGAGGCTTTCGGAATCGGAATTGTAATACTTGCCATCTACACGGTAAGCGCATGGATTGACAGAATGTTTTCAAAAGATAATAAATCTGATGCAGTTCAACTGAGCCTCATTTCAATCGCGGCGATTGCTTCTGTTGTCATCAATCCGAATGGAATAGATCTTCTGACCCGACCATTTAATATTTTGAATCAGGTGTATTCAAACAAATACACCACAGAACTTCTTGATTTCACCGCACCGGAATGGTGGAAGAAAGAAGCATATATCGGAATGCTGTTTTCACTGGTAAGTATTGTCACATTGCTTGCAGTGAAGAAAAATGAAAAATCAAAACATACTCAGTTTCACAGATTCGTTTTAAAGATAAACAACCCGTATCTGATTACTGTTATTGCCTTCCTTTATCTAGGGCTGACAGCGTACCGTAACCTGATCTTTATTTCTCTAATCTGCTTTCCGGTTTTTCATTATTCTGTTTTTCTTGGATTAAGGAGATGGTTCAATAAAGCAAAGAGAATAGAAAAGTACGCTGTTCATGCTTCAATTGTTCTTCTCGTTTTATTTTATGTATCAATTGTCTCAAACAAATATTACAAATTCACAAACAGCAGAGACCGCTTTGGCCTGGAAGTGTTGTCAATCAATAATCCGACAGGAGCAGCTGACTACATTCAAAAGAACAACCTGAAAAACAAAGTATGTTTCTCCGATTACCTGACCTCGTCCTACCTCCTTTGGAAACTGCAGCCGGAATTCAAAACCTATATTGACCTCAGAGACCTTGATGTTTTCCCTGCAGCATTTTTTAATGAATTTTTACGGGATGTCAATTCAGTAAAAGATTTTCACCAACTTGATAGCATCCGGCATTTTGATTATGCTGTTGTTTTTCGTCCTCAGTTTAACGCGTTGCATGCTTACCTGTATAATGATTCCATTTTCGCACTTAAATATGTTGATCCGGTTGCAGCGGTATACGAGAAAACTGATGCCTTTTCGCGGGATGATATTTTCGAAAAATGCAAACCTGTTAAACCCGGTTCTTTTGCAACAGCTATAAATAAAATATTGAATCCATTTTATTCTCCCTATGCATATTCCGGTATTGAGACAGATTACATAGCAGCCAGCTATTACCTGAATGTTGGACGGGTAGAACTGGCAAAACAGCGGGCAGATAACCTCGCACTGAGTGCCAAAACAAGATATAAAGCCGGTGAATTAATGGGACAGATATATTTTCGAAGTGCCATGCAGGAACCAAATGATTCTGCCAGACAAGGGCTCCTTTCTCTGGCTGAAGAGTCCTACCTGCAGTCCTTACGGGATAACAATAGCTTTGCACCATCATTTCTCGGGCTTGGTTCGGTTCATTACTCACAAAAGAACTACACCGGTGCTATCAGTGATTTGAATAAATGCCTTGCGCTCGATGAGGACAATTACGACGCTAATCTGTCAATAGCCCAGTGTTACAGGGAATTGATCAGTATAGGAACTGCGAAGAAAGATGAATACCGAAACAAACTCCTTCAGCATTTCCTGAAAGCAAATGAATTGAATCCAGGAAACCCAATGGTCATTGCAAATATTGGCTTTGTTTATTTTCAGGTGAACGATTGTGAGAGGGCAAAAGAATACCTTTCCGAGGTTGCTGGCAGAGAGGGTTTAGACGACAACGATAGTTTGGCAGTACTCAATTGCCTCCGTCAGTGTGGTTACTAATCTTACTGCAATTTCCTCACATGTCCACCAAGCAGCATTATTCAAAAGCCATTAAAGACGAAGCGATTCGCCTTGGTTTTGACTTTTGCGGGATATCAAAAGCAACTTTTCTGGAAGAAGAAGCCCCACGGTTAGAGCAATGGCTTCTTCAAAACATGCATGGAAAAATGAAGTACATGGAAAACTACTTCGACAAGAGGTTAGATCCCAGGAAACTGGTTGATGGTGCCAGATCGGTGATCTCACTCCTCCACAATTATTTCCCTTCAACTTCACCTATAGATGAAAGTGCGGCGAAAATTTCAAAATATGCTTATGGCGCAGATTATCATTTTGTAGTCAGGGAGAAACTTAAGGAACTGCTAAATTTCATTTCTGAGTCCATTGGCGATGTGCATGGAAGGGCTTTTGTTGATTCGGCGCCTGTACTTGATCGCGCTTGGGCTAAGAAAAGTGGCTTGGGATGGGTAGGGAAAAATACTAACCTGATAACCCGGCATTCCGGATCATTCTTTTTTATCGCTGAACTCATCATCGACCTTGACCTGGATCATGATGGGCCTATAGAGGATTATTGCGGCACCTGCACAGCATGCATTGATGCCTGTCCTACTGAAGCCATCATTCAACCATATGTTGTAGACGGAAGCAAATGTATTTCTTACTTCACCATTGAGCTCAAAGATGAAATACCTCTGAATGTCAAAGGGAAATTTGCCAACTGGGCTTTTGGTTGTGACATCTGTCAGGATGTATGCCCATGGAACCGCTTTTCAAAACCACACCATGAACCTGCTTTTGATCCGTCGGAAGAATTGCTCGGAATGAAGAAGAAAGATTGGGAAGAGATAACGGAAGATATATTTAAAAAAATCTTCAGCCACTCCGCAGTAAAGCGAACTGGCTATAACGGTTTACTAAGAAACCTCAGATTTATCAATGAAACTTCCTGAAGACATCCAGCATTACATCACTGTACGTAGCAAAGGTGGCAACACACCAAATCTTGAGGAGTCGCCTTTCATCCTTTTTTAATATCCTCATTGCCTTAGTCAATTCTTTTCGGAACAGATTTTTGTCGAAGCTGACTTTCGTGAGTATCTGCTTTGTGTATTCGAACATTTCTAGGGCATTAATGTTAGGTTATGTAAAAGTAAAGAGTGCCAGCACACGATGCAAGCCTTTTTTAGCTAAATCTTTCAAAAGAAATTAACCGCTTAGTTCTCATAAGAATAGTTTTTCAACTAATTTCCTCCTAACTCCTTTTCATTCCATCTGAAAGATTCTATTTCCAAACCCGAAAGATCAAGAACCCTGTCAATAACTGTCGCTGCCAATTGCTCGAAACTTTCTGGTCTGGAGTAAAAAGAAGGCGACGCAGGGCAGATAATCCCACCGGCTTCAGTGATTGATTTCATGTTATTTAAGTGAATCAGGCTCAAAGGAGTATCTCTTGTTACCAATATTAACTTCCGGCGCTCCTTCAATATAACATCGGCAGCACGGGTAATGAGATCGTTTGAAATTCCCGAGGCAATTCTTGCCATTGTTCCCATTGAACATGGGCATACGATCATAATATTGAATCTTGCGGAACCAGAAGCAAAAGGAGCATTGAAATCATTTTTTGCATAGGATAAAAATTCGAAATCACCATACCCTTTGTTTCCCAATTCATACTCCCATACATACCTGGCATTGTCGCTCATTACCACGCCTACTTCCTCAACCTGATCCTTTAAAGCCTGAAGTTTTTTAAGCAGAACCCTGGCATATATTGAACCGCTTGCCCCTGTGATTGCTACAATGACCTTGTTTTTCATTTTACAAAGTAACAAAGAATAATATAGAATGTTCAGCCTTGTGTTATGCAGACTTGCGTCTTGCATAGATCATGAAAAACCAAATACCAATGAATGCACCTGCTGCATCAGCGATTGAATCATAAACATCCCCATACCTTCCGGGTATGCAATATTCCTGAATAATCTCCACAAGTACCCCATACATGGAGGAGATGGCAATAGAAATGAACCTAGGATAGTTATATAAAATGTAAACAGTGTTCGGATAGGTAAATGCTTTGACGAGAAAAAACGCTAACACACCGAATAAAAAAAGGTGAACCAGTTTATCAGGCTTAAGCCAATCAAGAAAAGTTAGCTCAGGAATTGCTGACCCGGGTAATAAGCAAAGTAAGAGAATCAAAAATGCCCACAGCAAGGCAGGAATCAACTTCTTAAAAAGCATCAATTTCAGCCATTGACACCGATCATCTTACGATAATCAGCGGCATTCATAAGTCCCTCAAGTTCGGACGAGTTGCTCATTTCAATGCGAACCATCCAGCCATTTCCATATGGATCTTTATTGACACTTTCAGGATTGGTCTCGAGTCCTTTGTTCAACTCCTGGATTTTGCCACTCAAAGGCATAAACAGATCAGAAACAGTTTTCACGGCTTCAACAGTTCCGAATACATCACCTGCATTTAATGATTGCCCTTGTGTATTGATATCAACATAAACTATATCTCCCAGTTCTCCCTGGGCAAATTCAGTGATGCCAACCGTGGCAATATTGCCGGAAACCTTTACCCATTCGTGTTCTTTGGTGTATTTGAGTTCGTCAGGAAAATTCATGTGTTATTTTTTTTGCAAGTGTAAATGTTTTTTAAGGGATGGCAAAGAGAAAGATGAAATGCCAAAATAATTATCAACCTTTCTTATTGTAATTTGAACCGTATTTCGGAAACCAAGTCTCAAATCTATGTTGGCCAATGGACAAAATAAAATATCTAAAAGCTTCAACATAGAGAATAACCATCGATATTATAATAATTTGCCCTTCCATCCCAGCTAACTCTTAAAGCAGAATACCAAAATTCAGGGTATCTTGACCAATACGTAAACGATCATCTACTAAGGCTTTCTGCACAATTGAGCTACATTAGCAAATATTTTCTTATTACAGATTAATCCAATCCACCTGGAAAAATGAAAAACAATCTTCTGACAGTGATTTTTGTTTTATTACTTAAAATGAGCTTTGCACAGCCATTTACTACAATCAAAGCAAATGGTTCCAGACTGATTGGCATTTGTGGTGACACCATTTTACTACACGGATTAAACTACGAACCTTTTAACTGGGGATACGATATTAACGATGAAAAATTTGCAGAAATATCCAATACAGGTTCAAACTGCGTCCGGATACCTTGGTATACATCAAGTGCAGCTGCCGGTGGTGCTCCTTTGTTTGACCAGTTAGAAAATTTAGATACTGCTATTGCACGGTGTATCAGAAATAAAATGATTGCCATTGTTGATTTGCATGACAATACCTGTAACGGCGACATCAGTCAGATAGCGACACTGAGTAACTGGTGGCTCAGCCCAAATGTAATTGCAATGATCAATAACTATAAACACAGTCTGATCATCAATATCGCCAATGAGGCCGGTTATGTTCAATGGACCGGCAATGCAGCGGCAGCATTGGTTGATTTTAAAAACACCTACCAAAGTATTGTTTCCAACATGCGTAATGCAGGCATTGAAGTCCCTCTGATGATTGATGCTCCAGATTGTGGAACAGGCCTGGATGATCTCGCCTCGATAGCAGTCTCACTTCAGACAAACGATCCCTTGCACAATTTGATTTTCAGCGCGCATGCCTATTGGTATGCTTATGCCGGAAATGATTCAATAACGATGCGTAACAAAATCGCCAATGCGCTTTCCCAAAATGTTCCAATAGTACTCGGAGAAATTGCTAACTTACAGGATGATGCGGCGCCATGTGCATATGTTTTAAACTACGAGGCACTACTTCATATCTGCAGCGACCTTGGAGTTTCCTGGCTTGCATGGAGCTGGGACCATGACAATTGCCCTGCCCGCCAGATTTCTTCTAACGGCAATTTCTCTAGCCTTACTATTTACGGGAATGACATTGTTTACAATACTGATTACGGTTTACAGATGCACAGTCATATTACCGATTATCTGGCGAACAACCAGACTTGCAATACAGGAATTACTGACAACAAAAGTGCAGCCGAGCTGATGAAGATTGTAAAATTGCAGACAGGACTTGTCATTTCATCTCTTGCAAATGAAAACATGACTGTAACGCTATATGACGTTTTCTCAAAAAAGTTAAACTCTTTCATTCTTGAATCAGGCACCAGTCATTTCCTGGTTTTGCCTGCGTCCAGAGGAATTTATTTCATCAATGCTATGTATCAGCAACAGGTGTATTCCATGAAGGTTGTCAATTAAATTCCTATACGACAATCTTTCAAAATATCAATAGTTGTGGCTTTCATCCATTTCATAATTTTTCTTTCCTTTGAATAATTAACTTTTACCCCAAATGAAAATCTTTAAAACTTTAGTTTCTCTTAATCTCACTTTAATAATTTCTGCAGGTATTGCTTTTTGTCAGGAAAGTTCCAATCACCAATGCGGTACTATGCAACATCTTGCATGGATGAAGAAAAAAGATCCCGGACTTGAGAAACGGATGCAGGATATTGAGATTCAAATGGCCAAATGGAATGAGCAGACAGCAAACCTGAGGCAATCCTCGCTTCCTGATGTTGTACCGGTCGTTGTGCATGTCCTTTATGCCAACTCAATTCAAAATGTTTCTGATCAGACCATCATCAATACAATACAAGCATTAAATGAAGACTATGGCAGGACAAATCCTGATACATCTCTTACCCCCGCCACATGGAAGCCAATTGCAGCAAGTACCAATATACAATTCTGCCTTGCGCAGCGCGATCCCAACGGAGCAGTTACAAATGGAATTGAAAGAAGGCAAACTTCAGCAGGTCCGTTTGACGTAGATGACGTATGTAAGTTTTACGGATCCGGAGGACTGGATGCATGGGATGTAACCAAGTATTTTAATATCTGGATTTGCGACCTCGTACCCGGTCTGGGTGGTTATGGTGAATTTCCAACTGGCAACTACAGCAACACATTTGGAAACGTTACTGATTACACTTTGATTGGATTGAATGGCTGGGTTGCATCACATGAATGCGGGCACTGTTTCAATCTAAGGCATATCTGGGCTGATGATGGTGGTTCATGCGCTTTCAGTGACAATGTATCAGACACCCCCAACCAGGCTGATGCTACAAGTTCTCCATGTCCTACTTATCCATATACAGATGCATGTCAGCCCAATGCACCCGGAATTATGTTTATGAATTACATGGACTATGGCAGCGAAGCATGCAAGAATATTTTCACACAGGGTCAGGCGACACGTGCTCACAATGCGCTATACAATCTTGCGTATTCGTCTCTTTTAACATCTGATGGTTGCCAGCCGGTATTCAGTGTGAATGACGCCGGGATTTCTGCAGTCAGTTCTCCTCAACCTATTATTTGCGATTCTGTTTTCGATCCTGTGGTAGAGCTGAAAAATTTCGGAACAGGAACGCTTACGAGTACCGTGATCAAGTATTCAATTGATGGCGGAACGGTTAATTCATATTCATGGAGTGGATCACTGAATTCACTTGCTTCGACTACTGTTACACTTCCGACGCTTACTGTTAATCCCGGACTGCATACAATGAAGGCTTATCCTACTCAGCCAAATGGTGTTTCTGATCCGAATCCTTTCAACGATACTACTGCATACGTTTTCAACATCGTAATTATTGGTCAGGCAGCGCCCATCGTTCAGGGATTTCAGAACCAGTACTTTCCAAACAATGGATGGAGCTACGGCAACTACGACGGAGGAATCACTTGGACAAGGGTTAGCACACATAAAGCCACACCTTTTGGAGTTGAAATGGAAAATTACAATTATAGCGCAATTGGTCAGGTGGATGACCTCATTGTTCCAAATGTCAATTTGTTTTCAGTGGATGCAATTCCTATCCTTACTTTTTGGGTTGCCTATGCAATGCGAACCAATGGGATTTCTGATACACTGGAAGTGGTTGTGAGCACAGATTGCGGTGCATTATGGACCTCAGTTTATAAAAAATGGCAGGACTCTTTAAGCACAGCCGCGACCACAACTTCGCCTTTCGTCCCGGTTACTGCCGGTGACTGGAGACAGGAGACAATTGACCTGACTCAATTTACTTTCTCCGACAATGTGATTATCAAATTCAGGAATATCAACAACAATCAAAACAACCTTTATATTGATGATATTAACCTGAACATACTTACAGGAATAAATCTAGCGCTGGATGGGAACAGGGTTAGCATATATCCAAACCCGACTACAGGCCATGTTACTGTTAACTGTGCCTCTCTTAAAAGTGAGGGTTTCGTTATTGGGATATCTGATGCTGTAGGCCGTCTGGTATTGAAACGGAATTATTCCATTCCGCAATCAGCCATTGATTTAGATCTTTCTAATTTCAGCAATGGTATTTACCTGATTCATCTGGATTCATCAACAGGAAGTTTCAAACAGAAGATAGTCTTGAACAAATAAACAATCAACAGGAATTAACTCATCATCTTCCCTATGGCATTATCATAAAGGTCTTTGGCCTCGCCGATAGTTCCAAAAGACTGCTCGTCTATAGAAATCTCCCCATCAGTAACAAGTCCAAGATTGGCCCACTCAACTTCGCTCTTGTTCACCAGATCGAGAAAGCCATCAAGTTGATCTTCCTTTACACTGACAAGCACCCTGCTTTGGGCTTCACCAAAAAGGAAAGCATCGGCCCTGACATCAAAATCTGTTTCAATTGAAAAGCCAAGGTTCCGTGGCATTCCTGACTCGCAAAGAGTAATAAATAATCCGCCATCACTGCAATCGTGGGCACTTTGAACAAGATTTGTACGGATCAACTGCTTCACCAGATTTTGAACTTTTACCTCTGTATCCATATCGAAAAAAGGTGCGGGAGAAAGTTTTACCTTATGGAAAGAGTATAAATATTCAGATGAATTAATGTCATTCCTTGATTCACCAATGAGGAAAAGAGAATCACCTGCATTTTTAAAGTCAAGTGTCATCCTGTTTTTCTTAGATGGAAGAATTCCCATCATTCCGATTGTTGGCGTAGGAAAAACCGGTCCTTCATCACTGCTCTGGTTGTAGAAACTAACATTACCGCCCGTAACAGGTGTCTGGAATTTACGGCATGCTTTTCCCATTCCTTTTATTGCCTGGACAAACTGCCAGTAAACTTCTTTATTGTATGGATTGCCAAAGTTCAGGCAGTTGGTGATGGCACTGGGCTCCCCGCCACTGCAAACAATATTTCTTGCTGCCTCGGCTACAGCCATTGCGCATCCTGCCTCAGGATCAGCATATACGTAACGGGCATTGCAATCTACTGTGAACGCAAGTGCCTTGTCTTTTCCTTTAATATTTACGATGGCTGCATCACTTGGCTCGTTGGTACTCATATTCACAGTACCGACCATTGAGTCGTATTGATTATAAACCCATTTCTTTGAAGCTATATTCGGGTGACTTAAAAGGAACTTTGAAACTGCCAGCAAATCTTCCGGTTCTTCAACGTTGTTAATATTGAATTTCTTAGCTTCATTAAAATATTTTGGCTGAACATATTCACGTTGATAGACAGGAGCCCCGCCGCCAAGCACAAGCGTTTGAGCAGGCACGTCTGCAACAAGTTCCTTATGCATATAGAATTTTAATCGTCCTCCTGTTGTAACAGTTCCAATCTGAACACAATTCAAGTCCCATTTCTGAAATACTTTAATCACTTCATGTTCCCTTCCCTTCTTCACCACAATGAGCATGCGTTCCTGCGACTCGCTCAGACAAATTTCCCAGGGAGTCATATTTTGCTGACGGGTTGGAACTTTATCCAGATCGATCACCATTCCGTGATTTCCCTTTGCACTCATCTCAGAAGTAGAACAGATAATTCCGGCAGCACCCATATCCTGCATTCCAATCACGGCTCCGGTTTCTATTACCTCAAGAGAGGCTTCAAGCAATAATTTTTCTGTGAAAGGATCCCCTACCTGCACTGAAGGCAAATCATCAGCGCTGTCTTCATGCAAATCCCCGGAAGCAAAGGTTGCTCCATGTATTCCATCCTTACCTGTTGCTGAACCCACGATAAAAACAGGATTGCCTACTCCATAAGAAGTAGCTGAAACAGTTTTTCCAACTTCAACAATGCCGGCACTCATTGCATTTACCAACGGATTGATATTGTAGCAATCATCGAAAAAAACTTCCCCGCCAACTGTTGGAATACCAAAAGCATTTCCATAATCACCAATTCCTTTTACTACACCGCGCATCAGCCATTTGGTTCTCTCCGAATCAGGATTTCCAAAACGAAGTGAATTCAATTGAGCAATGGGACGCGCACCCATCGTAAAAATATCTCTGTTGATACCGCCAACACCCGTAGCAGCACCCTGATAGGGTTCAATTGCAGATGGATGGTTATGCGATTCTATTTTGAAACAACAGGCAAGTCCGTCTCCAATAGCAACAAGACCCGCATTTTCCTCACCTGCTTTGGCAAGCATATGCGGGCCTTCCTTTGGCAAGGTCTTTAGCCATTCAATGGAGTTCTTATACGAACAATGTTCACTCCACATAACAGAATACAAACTCAATTCTGTAAAATTAGGAGTACGTCCTAAAATTTGTTTAATTTTCTCAAACTCTTCAGGGAGTAAACCAAGCGATTGGGCCTGTTTAAGGGTAGCAAGGGATTCTTCAATGATCTGTGACATTATTGTTATTAACTGTTTGCGAATTAGTTTTGAGCTGCGAAGGTACTGACAAAATACTTTCTCTACTTTTGTTTCTTATAAAGTTTTAAAAACTGCTGAAATAATCGAAAATAAATTTAGTGGAAATCCTACTAGTTGCAGGCTATACCGCGCTCTTCCTTTTTCTCATTCATCGCTGGAAATTTTTCAGACCTGAAATTATTCCTGTCCAGTGGGTTAAGGTTCTGTTTGTTACGAAGGTCGCCTCAGGCTGCTTATTGGGCTTGGTTTATACTTATTATTATACTGACAGAACCACTGCCGATACATTTAAATTCTTTGATGACAGCAAGATCCTTTTCGGGACACTTTTCACTTCGCCCCGTGAATTTCTAAAGATCTTCTTTGGCTTGCATGATAATTCAGGGAAGTGCTTCGAAATCTGCTCGCAAATGACGGCATGGAATAATAAAGATGTTTTGTTCAATGACAATAAAACATTGATCAGACTGAATGTCTTCTTCCATTTCTTCTCCATGGGCAACTATTATGTACATGTGGTCTTTCTCAATTTTTTTTCATTCACAGGTTTAATTGCGTTTTTCAGGTTATTCCAGTATTATGAGAAAAAAAAATCGAAAGTTATTTTTCTAACAATGATGTTTTTGCCTTCTGTGCTTTTCTGGGGCTCAGGATTATTGAAAGACGGCCTCCTTCTATTCGCACTCGGAATTTTGCTCTACTCTTTTAACAATCTGATTACATCGAGCAATGTCCGAAGAAACATTATTGCATTTTCACTTAGCCTGTTGCTTTTAATGTTCACAAAACTATATGTACTTTTTATTGTCTCTCCCGCCCTCATTGCCTGGTATTGGTCACGGAAAAATACCGGAAAAACTGTGATCTTCAAATTCATTTCATGCTATTTAATTTACCTGCTCATTGGCTTTAACATTGATAAAGTTTCTGAAAAATATGATCTTGTTGACCTGGTCTACTACAAGCAGCAAAACTTCAATGTACTTGCAACAACCAGCGGGGCAAACAGCATCATTACAATTCCTCACATAGAACCGACAGCATGGAGCTTATTAACGAATTCCCCTGCTGCGGTTTGGCGCGTATTTATCAGGCCAAACATATTTGATTCAGGATCTTCAATGATCATGCTATCTTCCATAGAAAATATTTTCATCCTGCTGTTGGGACTTTTTTGTATTTTTTTTACACACAGAAGAATGGTTCATTCCACTCAACTGTTTTGTTTAAGCATTTTTTTCGTCATCTTTATGTTTGCATTGATTGGACTGATCACTCCAATCCTGGGTGCAATGGTTCGATACAAGGTTCCGGCCTTGCTGTTTCTTGTTTTTATCTTTATATCCATTGCTGATGAATCGAAAATAAAAAGTAAATTTCCGGTGATGCGAAAACTTCTGTAGTATTGTTTCCAACTCTTTAATTAAACTTTATGAGCTTATTCCGGAAAAAATCTGTGGACGTGATCATGAAACAGGCGAGCGATAACGAATCTCTTGACCATGTTTCTTTGTCCAAGCATTTGGGTGTAAGGGACCTCACTGCACTCGGGATTGCTGCAATCATTGGCGCCGGTATTTTTTCCACGATCGGAAATGCCAGCGCCAGTGGCGGCCCGGGCGTTATTTTTCTTTTCATTTTTACTGCAGTAGCATGCGGATTTGCTGCATTTGCATATGCAGAATTTGCTTCATTGGTTCCTGTAAGTGGAAGCGCTTATACATACAGCTATGTGGCATTTGGAGAAATCATCGCCTGGACAATTGGCTGGGCCCTCATCATGGAATATGCAATTGGCAATATTACTGTGGCCATATCATGGAGCGATTATTTTACCGGACTGCTTGACAGCATTGGTTTTCATCTCCCTGAATGGATGACAATGGATTACCTTACAGCTTCAAAAGGATTTCACGCTGCAGAAACCCTCATGGCAAGTGGAAAAACCTATGAAAATCTCGACAGTAATTTAAAAATAGCCCATACTGCCTGGACCGGTGCCCCTGCTATTGGCCCTTTGCACATTGTCGCAGATCTTCCGGCCCTTTTCATCATCATCGCTATTACCGCCTTGGTTTATCGTGGAATCAGGGAATCACGCAACATTGCCAATATCATGGTAGTAATTAAAATTGCTGTCGTACTCCTTGTTATTGCTGTTGGCGTTTTTTATGTGAACATGGATAACTGGAATCCTTTTCTGCCAAATGGAATTTCCGGTGTGCTTAAAGGTGTCAGCGCGGTTTTCTTTGCATACATTGGTTTTGATGCAATCAGTACAACAGCGGAGGAATGTAAAAACCCTCAAAGGGATCTTCCGAGAGGAATGATGTGGGCAATTATTATTTGTACCATTCTTTATGTCACCATTGCGTTGATACTTACCGGAATGGTAAAATACGACCAGCTTGCTGTAGGCGATCCACTCGCTTTTGTTTTTGGACTACTGAATATTAAATGGATGGCGGCAGTAATTGGTGTCAGCGCCATTGTAGCCATGGCAAGTGTTCTGTTGGTATTTCAGTTAGGTCAGCCAAGAATCTGGATGAGTATGAGCAGGGACGGGCTGCTTCCTAAAAAATTCTCAACCATACATCCAAAGTACAAAACACCTTCCTATGCAACGATCGTAACCGGTTTTGTGGTTGCAGTGCCTGCACTTTTCCTGAATCTGACAATGGTAACAGATCTTTGCAGTATCGGTACACTTTTCGCTTTTGTTCTTGTATGTGCTGGTGTTCTCAAACTTCAAATCACCCCGGGCGCACCGAGAGGAAAATTCAGAACTCCTTATCTCAACTCAAAATACATCGCACCCGGTCTTGTAATACTCACCATTTTATTAAGTTATAAATACAACAAAGATGGAATGTCGGACTTTCTGAATAACACTCCCAAGATCTATGAAGCTCAGGCTTTCATTTCCAATCTGTCAACGGATGAAATCTCTTCTGTTAAAAATGCTGTTATCGCCAACGACGCTGAAGGATTTGAAGGTTCAAACTCAGATCTGGAATCGTACCTTGGCAGTATGGACGAATTTTCATACGCAAGGACATTGTCGATGCTGGCAGTACCAGAAAACAAAAAATTCGAATCAGGATTGGGACTTTTCAAACATAAAATTCCAACATGGATATTCATCTTTGTTTGCCTTTATCTCACCGTTCTCTCATTCAGAAAAAACCTCTCCCTCATTCCATTGCTTGGACTTGTAAGTTGTCTTTATATGATGAGTGAAATGGGTGTTACCAACTGGATTGGGTTTTCTATTTGGCTTGTGACCGGCCTGATCATTTATTTTTCCTTCAGCAGAAAAAACAGCAAGCTGAATACACAAAAAGTTCAAGGAACATGAAAGAAAAAATCATTCTCATCACAGGTGCTACCGCCGGATTCGGAAAAGCTACTGCATTCAAATTTGCAGAGCTTGGCTGGAACATAATCATTACCGGCCGCCGCGCTGAGAGACTAAAAGAAATTGAAAAGGAACTGATCAAAACATTTCAGGTAAAGGTTTTGTCTCTTTGTTTTGATATCAGGAAAAGAAAAGAAGTTGAACTGGCAATCAATGACCTTCCCCGGGACTGGAAAAAAATAGATGTACTTGTCAACAATGCAGGGCTTGCGCAAGGACTTTCACTTATTCATGAGGGTGATATTGATGACTGGGAAACCATGATTGACACCAATATAAAAGGTTTGCTTTATATATCCCGGATGGTAATGCCTATGATGGTTGCACAGGGCTATGGGCACATAATTAACCTTGGTTCAATTGCCGGAAAGCAGGCCTACCTGAAAGGAAATATTTATGGAGCTACAAAATTTGCAGTTGATGCCATTTCAAAAAGTATGCGCATTGATCTGTTGCCACATGGAATTAAGGTAACAAATGTAAGCCCCGGTGCATGTGAAACTGAATTCTCCCTCGTTCGCTATAAGGGCGATGCAGAGAGGGCTAAAAAAGTGTATGAAGGATACACTCCGGTTTCTGCGTCAGATGTTGCCGATGTGATTTTCTTTGCTGCAACACGCCCACCGCACGTTGTACTTAATGAAATTGAAATAACTCCGCTTGCTCAGGCCAACGCGTATTACTTCGTAAAGAAAACAGAGGAAGGAAAAAAGAACTGAATGTTTCGTTTACTTCCTTTTCTTGGTCAATTGATATATCCTATTCGCAAATTATTGAATAAACTTTTTGATGCCGGCGTTGTTGTTTCAAATAACGATCTCACAATGAACCCAACAAAATCAATATACGATTATAAAATTGAAGGTATTGATGGAAAAGAAATTGATTTCAGCGCGTACAAAGGCAAGAAAATATTGCTTGTCAATACAGCCTCTGAATGTGGTTTCACTCCCCAATATGATGGTCTGCAAAAATTATCAGAAAAGTTCAGGGATGTCCTGGTTGTAATTGGTCTTCCTTCCAATAATTTTGGCGCCCAGGAACCCGGAGGTGAAAAAGAAATCCTGAGTTTCTGCCAAACCAATTATGGCGTATCTTTCCCTCTCACAAAAAAAATTGATGTTGTAGGAAATAACAAACATGACATTTTCCGCTGGCTCACAACAAAAGAACTCAACGGCTGGAATGAAAAAGACCCAAACTGGAATTTTTGTAAATACCTGATTAGCGAGCATGGAAACTTGCTACATTTCTTTTCTCACAAAACGGACCCCATGGACCTAAAAATAATAGCCCGGATTAATGAGGCTTCTTCTTTGGATCAAGATCAATTAATATCAACCAACTAAATATATCAGAAAATGAAAATAGGAATTATTGGAACAGGAATTGTTGGCCGCACACTTGCCAAAGGATTTCTCAGCCTTGGGCATGATGTCATGCTGGGCACCCGCAACATTGCAAAAGATGAAGTGAAAAAGTTTTTATCGGAAAACAACAGGGCGCTAGCCGGAAGTTTTACTGATGCCGCAAAATTTGGCGACTTGATCGTACTAACTGTTGCCGGTCGGATAGCGAAAGATGCCATTGAAATGACAGACAAAAGTGATTTCAAGGGAAAAACTGTGATTGACACTACCAACCCGATCTCACAGGAACCAGCTGTAAACGGAGTAATGAAATTTTTTACTGCAGCCAATGATTCCCTTGGTGAACATATTCAATCCTGGTTACCCGAGGCGCATATTGTGAAATGCTTCAATAGCGTTGGGAGCGCTTTCATGACCAACGGTAAGCAATTCGGCGACAGCCTGCCCACCATGTTCATTTGCGGCAACAATGCCGAAGCAAAGAAACAAGTTACTGACTTCCTTACTTCATTTCATTGGGAAACGCTTGACTGTGGCATGATTGAGGCAAGCCGGGCTATTGAACCGCTTTGCATGCTTTGGTGTATACCGGGCTTTCTCCAAAACCAATGGGCCCATGCTTTTAAGCTTTTAAGAAAATAACCTGGCTTTTTAATGTAGCTGTGCAGTATCCGGTTTAACTTTTATATATTTGTCAAAAGCATCCACTATCTGGTGCTTTGGCATTTATGGGGGACATCGGGACAGACAAAGCTATTGACTTTGATACATTTAAAAAATCAGTTATTGCTGATTACAAACTTGCATACGAAAGCCGGCAGGCAAGTTTAACAGGAAGAAAAGAAGTGCTTACCGGCAAAGCCAAATTCGGTATTTTCGGAGATGGAAAAGAAATTGCCCAGATTGCAATGTCAAGGCAATTCAGGAAAGGAGACTGGCGTTCCGGTTACTACCGTGACCAGACTTTTATGTTTGCCATTGGTGAAAGTGACATCACTAAATTCTTTGCACAGTTATATGCAAATCCTGATGTAACAGCAGAACCCTCCTCAGCAGGCCGTTCTATGAATGGACATTTTTCTACGCGCAGTCTGAATGAAGATGGTTCCTGGAAAAACATTGCAGAACAGTACAATTCATCAAGCGACATCTCCCCTACTGCCGGTCAAATGCCGCGCCTGGTTGGGCTTGCATGGGCATCAAAACTTTTCAGAAATAATCCTGCATTGCATGGCATGGATCAATTCAGCAATAAAGGAAATGAAGTTGCATTCGGTACAATCGGAGATGCAAGCACATCAGAAGGAATTTTTTGGGAATCGATCAATGCTGCCGGTGTCTTACAGATACCAATGGCAATAAGTGTGTGGGATGATGGTTATGGAATATCTGTTCCGGCCAGGTACCAAACCACCAAACAGAATATCAGCGAAATTCTCTCAGGGTTTGAAAGAAATGAAAAAGGAGAAGGGTATGTTATTCTCCGGGGAAAAGGGTGGGATTATGCCGGTTTATGCGAAATGTATGAAAAGGGAATTTCTATTTGCAGGACTGAGCAGGTACCTGTTCTGTTTCACATTCAGGAAATGACGCAGCCTCAAGGGCATTCAACTTCCGGTTCACATGAAAGATATAAATCAAAAGAGCGACTGGAGTGGGAAGAAGAATATGACTGCCTTAAAAAAATGAAAGAGTGGATGCTTTCGTCTGCAATTGCAACTCAATCAGAAATTGATGAGATCGAAGCTGAGGCGAAAAAGTTTGTCAACAGTTCACGTCGTCATGCTTGGGATGCTTTTATGAATCCGGTGAAAGAGGAGATCAATACAGTTTGTAATTTCTTTGACAAGATTGCAAATCAAAGTTCACAGGGCGTTTTCATCCAAAAAATAAAAGAGGAACTTCTTGGTTCACTTGAGCCGGCCCGAAGGGAAGTCGTAAGTTCCGTCAGTAAAGTATTGTACCTGACCAGAAATGATTCAACACCATCAAGAAATGAACTTAAGCAATGGATTGCTTCCTATAAAGAATTAAATGCGGAGCGTTATAATTCACACTTGCACAGCAGGTCTGCCGAAGCGGCATTAAACATTCCTGCGATTCCGGTTCAATATACCTCTGATGCCATCATGGTTGACGGCCGGGAACTCATGCAGGCAAATTTTGATGCATTGTTTTCAAAAGATTCCCGACTCGTTGCTTTTGGAGAAGATGTTGGAAAAATTGGTGATGTAAACCAGGGATTTGCAGGGCTACAGGCAAAGTTTGGCGAGGTCAGGATCTCAGATACAGGCATCCGTGAAGCAACCATTGTGGGTCAAGGAATTGGCCTTGCATTGCGTGGTTTGCGGCCCATTGCTGAAATTCAATACCTCGATTATCTATTGTATGGACTACAGACATTGAGTGATGATCTTGCCACACTCCAATACAGAACAAGGGGAGGACAAAAAGCGCCATTGATTATCCGAACCCGGGGGCACAGGCTCGAAGGAATCTGGCACAGTGGCTCACCATTGGGAATGATCATTAATGCGCTGCGGGGTATTCACATACTTGTTCCTCGCAACATGACACAGGCCGCAGGATTTTACAATACAATGCTGGCCGGCGATGAACCCGCAGTTATTATTGAATGCCTCAATGGATACAGGTTAAAAGAAAAACTCCCCGCAAATCTCGGTGAGTTTAGGGTTCCTATAGGAATCCCTGAAGTTATTTGTGAAGGCAACGATATAACAATTGTTACATATGGCTCCTGTTGCAGGATTGTTTTGGATGCTGTGAAGCAATTGCAGCAATTTGATATTTCCTGCGAAGTGATCGATGTACAATCGCTTCTACCATTTGATATTCATCATTCTATCAAGGAATCCCTGAGAAAAACAGGAAAGCTATTAATTGTTGATGAGGACGTTCCCGGCGGGGCAAGTGCTTATATTCTTCAGCAAATTCTTGAGGTGCAAAAAGGTTTTGAATTGCTTGATTCCGCACCTGTAACTCTTACTTCAATGCCTCATCGGCCGGCATATGGGTCAGATGGTGATTATTTTTCAAAGCCCGGCGTTGAGCATGTGATTGATTCTGTATACAATCTGATGAATGATTACAATCCGGGAAAATTCCCAATTGTTTAAAATTAATGTCAAAGTATGAGTTACAACATTTGTTATTGAATTTTTTTTGATTTATTTTACCTCGTACATTTTGTTGACGTGACAATTAATTTTTGTTTCAAATATTTATGATTGAAAGAATAACGGAGAAGGATTCTCTTTATCAGGATTTAGAAAAAATGGAGATTATTGATCTGCTGAAGAACATGAATTCAGAAGACAAGAAGGTTCCAAATGCAATTGAACGTTGCCTCCACCGCATAGAAACAGTTGTAATGCTTGTTACTCAAAAGCTCAAGGAAGGCGGACGACTCTTTTACCTTGGCGCGGGAACCAGCGGGCGCCTTGGAATTGTTGATGCTTCTGAACTTCCTCCCACATTTGGACTGGAACATGGCCGGGTCATTGGCATTATTGCGGGCGGCGACAATGCTATCAGAAAAGCAGTAGAATTTGCGGAAGATGATCCAGAGGCCGGCTGGAATGATTTGGTCGCACATCAGATCTCTAAAAATGATGTTGTCATTGGAATTGCTGCGTCCGGCAGTACACCTTATGTTGTGGGAGCTCTTCAATGTTGCTCAAAAAACAATATTCTGACCATTGCCATTACATGCAATCCGGATTCACCACTGTCAAAGGCAGCACACTATCCGATCGAAGTTATTGTAGGGCCGGAATTTGTTACCGGAAGTACAAGAATGAAAGCCGGAACAGCTCAAAAGTTAGTTCTTAATATGATCTCAACTTCCGTGATGATTCAGTTGGGAAGAATCAAAAACAATAAAATGGTTGATATGCAACTTAGTAACAATAAACTCATTCACCGGGGAACCAAAATGCTCATGGATGAATTACATATCACTGAAAGCGTAGCTGAAAATCTATTAAAAAAATTCGGAAGCGTGCGAAAAGCAATCGAAGAAAGTCGGAAGAACTAGCCCTGATTTATTTTCATTCACATCCGAACATTATTTTTTTCGGAATATCTTTGCAGCGGGATTAATTATTACAAATGCAGGATATCGAACCATTTTATAACTGGAGTGAATTTTACATTTCTGCTGAAGACGAAAATTCTCCTTTTTACGGCACGGTCTATTCTGAATTTGAATTTTCAAATACCGTCTACAACTATTACATCCATCCGCAATGGGACCAATTCGGATCCAATACACTTTATTTGAAGATCCTGTTCGCAGATTACGAACGTCATTTTGCTATACTTGAATTCATTGGAGAGTGGAATGATGCACTTTACAATGACATCATGTTTTTAAAAAGGGAAGTCATTGAAGAACTGGACAGAGCAGGTATCAATAAATATATTCTCATCGGAGAGAATGTCCTTAATTTTCATGGCTCTGATGACAGCTATTACGAAGAATGGTTCGACGATGTCGGAGACGGATGGATTGCAGCACTAAATTTTCGTCCCCATGTATTGAATGAAATGCAACGCTTCAACCTTGATTACTATTTTGTAACCGGCGGTGAACTGGAGGATTTCAACTGGCGTCTAACCAATCCGACCGACCTTTTTGCAAGGGTAGAAGGAATTATTTCTAAAAGATTGAATTAATTATTAATGATCTTCATAAAGTATCTACTATCTTTACTCAATCTAAATAAAATCAAAATGAAAAATACTTGCCTGGGATTGTTTATTGTAATTGCCTTTCTTTATTCATGCAACAGTGAAACCAAAACCGATACGGTCGATGGTTCCGATTCAACCAATATAAATAGTAGTGCTCCATCTACAGAACCAGTTACACAATCACCTTCTGATATTGGTACGTCTGCCGACATTCCTGTCAATGCTGATCATTCATCTGCAACTCAAAATCCTGTAGCCGTTGCAGCAGGAATGAATCCGGCACATGGCCAGCCGGGACACAGGTGCGATATCAGCGTTGGGGCGCCGCTTAGCTCTGCACCATCAACGCCTGCCGTGGCACCACAGGGTACCGGTACACCACTGAATACACAAACGATTTCTACTGCTCCAACTATAAATTCATCACCTGGGGCCCAACCTCCGGCTTCCTCAGCACCAGTTTCAACTGCTCCCGGCATGAACCCCCCACATGGTCAGCCGGGACATGATTGCGCAATTGCAGTTGGAGCTCCTTTGAAAAAATAAGTCAGCATAAACGCATGACTTATAAGTCAGCGACTATGTTCATTTATTTAACGAAAAAAAATTTCAGAAGTTAATTCCCACTGATTAACATCTTGTTCAAAGTTCAGAGAACCGGGAATTGTTCGATAACTTTTTACAAACTCAAACCCTACCTTTCTCAGCGTATTATTAGGTGCCGGGTTTAATGCATATGGTTCGCAAATCAGCTTTTCCAGTTTGTAGTTTTTAAAAAAATATGGAATTGTCATTTTCACCATTTCTGTTCCGAAGCCCTTTCTCCGGTTTTTGGAATTCCATAAATGAAGATGCATGAATGCTTCCTTACCATAAATTATCTTATTAATATTTGAATGTCCGGAAGGCTGTCCATTTACCAGCCAAATGACAGCGTATGATAACTTCTCCTTGTATGACAGAGAAAGCTGTTGCTGAAGCATTTTAACCAGATCAACCCTGGAAGGTACCTTGGCCAGGTCCACTCCCATAGACATTAGAAATGCAGGATCAGATGATGCCCAGTAATCGGAAACCAAATCAATGTCATCAAAAGAAATTTCCCGTACCGAAAGTGTATCAGACATAACCTGTGAAATAGCATTCAAAGATACAAATGAATTGACAAATTAATTTCATGGTTGTAACTTGCAGCAATGGATTTTAAAAATCTGCTCTTCCTTTTAATTTTGCTTATACCAACGGTGCATTTTGGTCAGACAGATTCATTTCCAAAAAACGGCGAGGCATCTTATTATCATCCTAAATTTCAGGGGAGAGAAACGAGCAACGGAGAGGAATACGATCAGAATGATTTTACAGCAGCACACCGCTCGCTGCCTTTTAACAGCATTGTTCATGTGACGAATAAGCAGAATAATAAAAGTGTTGTGGTAAGAATCAATGACCGGGGACCTTTTAAAAAAAGCCGCATCATTGACCTAACCAGATCAGCTGCCAAAAAACTGGACATGATTCCCTTTGGAGTTGTTCCGGTAAAGATTCAACCCCTCACCTACCTTGATAAAATTGAATTCAACGATAGCCGTTTTAATGAAAACGAAATCTGGGACTGTTTTTCTAAAAAAGTTGAATTAAATGACTCTGCAATTTTTGTCTGGCAAACTAAATCTGCAAAGCATGCCTTTTATATGGCATCTGATCTTTTGTTGGATTATCAGCTAAACGATGTTTTTGTAAAAGTGGATGGAAATGAAAAAAAAAGAAAATACATGGTTATCATTCCCAAATCCGGGGAAATTAAGGAAGC
>CAYHHK010000041.1:0-7539 GCA_964356415.1 uncultured Flavobacteriales bacterium | reverse complement strand
GCAATAAGAATGGTGATATGTTCTTTACGGGAAGACAGATCCCGAACAGTTTCTGTTATTTCCTCCTCTGTTATTGAATCCAGAGAAGAGGTTGCTTCGTCAAATACAAGCAGATTCGGCTGGCGAAGAAGTGCCCGTGCAATGCTCAGCCGCTGCTTTTCACCACCGGAAACTTTTACCCCACCTTCTCCAATGAGTGTATCCAGTCCTTTGGAAGCCCTTGCCAGCAGACTCTGACAAGCTGCCTTCTGCAATACTTCCATGCATTGTGAATCAGTTGCATCAGGTTTCACGAACAATAAATTTTCCCTTATGGTCCCTGAGAAAAGTTGGGTGTCCTGGGTCACAAAACCAATCTGCTCACGCATTTCATCAAACACAATTTCGTTTCCGGCAATGTCATTGTAATAGATTTCACCGCTCACCGGCCTGTACAAACCCACAAGAAGCTTAACCAATGTTGTTTTACCTGAACCTGAAGGTCCGACAAAGGCAATTGTTTGCCCTTTCCTTGTCTCAAAAGAAATATTCTCTACAGCATTTGTTGAAGATGACTGATGTCTGAACTGCACAAGGTCAAACCTGAGGTGATCAATCTTGTCAAGCTTTTTAGGATGCATTGGCTTCACTTCCACGGGAGTATTCATAAGGTCCTGGAAATTCTGAAGTGACGCTTGCGCTTCCCTCCAGACAGCAATCACATTGCCGAGTTCCTGCAGTGGTCCAAAAATGAAAAATGAATAAAACATCAAAGTCATTAGTTTCCCCGGTGTTATCGTGTCCTGAAATACCAGATAGTAAAGAAGAAATATAAGGCTCGTACGGAGAAAATTTACAGTAGTACCCTGAACAAAACTCAGGCTTCTGATGAAGCGAACTTTCTTTAATTCAAGAGTTAAAATTTTTCCGGTTACGGAATTTAACCGGTTCACCTCCTGTTTGGAAAGTCCAAGACTTTTCACCAGTTCAATATTTCTTAACGACTCGGTAGTTGATCCGGCAAGTGATGTGGTTTCTCCGAGAATTACTTTCGATATTTTTTTGATGCGCTTGCTGAGAACACTACTCACAATTCCAAGCATCGGAACTGTAAGCAGGAAGATTGGTGCAATTATCCAGTGAACATTGATTGCATAAACAATTACAAAAACAACACCTACCAGTGATTGAAATACAACACTCACAAATGCATTGATGAATTTCTCAGAATCACTTCTTACCTTCTGCAGTTTTCCTAATGTCTCCCCGCTTCGCTGATCTTCAAATACATGATAAGGCAGTTCCAGTGAATGACGTATACCATCTGTATACATTTTTGCTCCTGATTTCTGAACAACGACATTGGTGAAATAATCCTGAAAGTTTTTTGCAATTCGTGAAATCATTGCCACACCCATAGAAGCTAGCAACAACCACATGATGTCATAAGCAAAGCTTTTTGAAGGATCATTGCGGTAGTCGCTAATATGAACTCCGAAACGGTCCATCATCTTTCCTGCTATAAGTGGGTCCATAAGTGAAAAGCACTGATTGATAGTTGCCAGCAAAAGAGCAAGAAAAGCTATTCCCTTATGTTCCTTTAAGTAATTCAGGAGAATTTTCATTCGTTTTTGCTAGGTGTGGATAATTTCGTGTGGGAAACAAAAATAGAGAATATTAGTTGCACCAAATTTCAAAAAGAAAGGCTGCTCCTTTTCAGAAACAGCCTTTAGAAATAGGGTTAAAGATATTATTGAATCACCAGTTTCTCCTGGGATTTCTCATTACCCGATATAACTACAAGTGAATATACCCCTTTTGAAAGGATTGAAAAATCAAACGATTTTTTAAGCAAGCTTCCTGAATACGATTGAGAAAATACAAGTTTGCCCATTGCATCTACAACCTGAACAGTGGTAGAATTTGATTTCGATTTCAAGTTCAGTGTTACCCGGCCATTAGATGGATTAGGATAAAGATTATAGCTTCTAAGGTCAACTGTATTTTCACTAACACCTAGAATAGTACCATCCCATTTGAAAATACCGCCAGACTGAAAGCCGCCGCTGAAACCACCACTGTATATGCTGTTAAAACTGCCTGCCCCTAAAGTTGTATGCTGGACCCCTGCATCAATGTCAATCCAACTCATCCCCAAGTCTTCTGAGTAGCTTGATCCTTCAACGCCTGAAGCAGCTCCGGTACTTATTGCAACTGCTGTTCCGGGAACAACAACCAAATCAGAAGTCAGAAAGTTTCCTGTCGGAACATAAGACGACCAGCTTACACCACCGTCTGTTGTATTGTATGAGGTAACAAAAGCGCCACCTGTTGTTCCGATATTTGAAATACCATTGCTGGCATCAAAAAATTTCAGGTTGATAGACTGTGTAGCAGTAAGATTATGCATTGGAGACATAGCCCAAGTGAGGCCTTTGTCATTGGAACGAAATACGCGACCTTTATTAGTATAAAACCAAATATTATTACCGATCACGTCATACCAGTTTACAATTCCAAACTCACCACTCTGATTGGCAGGGATATTTGCCTGAGGTACCCTGATCCAATTTGCACCGCCATCACTTGTAGTGTAAATTTCAAAATAGCCGTTGTTCGGATCACCCATTGTTACACCATCATTTGCATTCCAGAAATGAACGATGTTTGGAAAAGAATTGGCATCATAAATAACACCTGCACCCTGCTGAATCCAGGATGCACCACTATCGGTTGTCTGCCAGATTCCTCCTCCTGAGCCGGCAACATGATTGAACATTGCCACCCATGCAGTATCAGAAGAAATGGCTGATATATTTGAAAACTGATACGTAGTATCTGTGCCGACTGTACCCGGTACAAAAGTGTTTCCACCGTCGGTAGTGCGGGCGAAGTCAATAAAATTAGCGCCGCCGCCGGTTCCGTCATAACCGAGGATCCATGCAGTATTGTCATCGACTACTGAAATATCAAGGACTCCTTCGGACTGAGTGGCAAAATTTGAATTAAGTTCAATCCAAGTTTGAGCCTGCGATGTGGAGACAAGCAGGGTAAACGAACATGCAAAAAGTAAAATTTTTCTCATAATTAGTAATTGGGTTTTTAATTTTGGGACTCAAAAGTAAGCAAATATTGTTCATCAATAATCAGGGATATGTAATTATTTTAAGGGTTCATTGAATCGTGTATCTTTGGCGCGCACCAAGAAAATGAAGTATCCCAATACACATATCCATCCTGAGGCAAAAATCGGGAATAATGTAACGATTGACCCATTTACCATGATTCACAGTGATGTGGAGATTGGCGAAGGAACATGGATTGGTAGCAGTGTTACCATTTTTCAGGGCGCAAGAATCGGAAAAAATTGCAGGATATTCCCGGGTTCTGTAATCTCAGCGATACCGCAGGATTTGAAATTTGACGGCGAGATAACAACTGCAGAAATTGGCGACAATACGACCATAAGGGAGTTTGTTACTATCAACAAAGGCACCAAGGCAAATGGAAAAACCGTTGTGGGAAGTAATAACCTTCTCATGGCCTATGTTCATGTAGCACATGATTGCATAATTGGCAATAATTGTATCCTCGCCAACGGCGCAACACTTGCAGGGCATATTGTGATTGATGATTTTGCAATTATCGGTGGTCTTTCAGCGATACATCAATTCGTACATATTGGTTCACATGTTATGATCTCCGGCGGTTCCCTTATCAAAAAGGATGTTCCCCCATATATTAAAGCTGCCCGCGAACCTCTTACCTATATGGGATTAAACTCTGTAGGTTTAAAAAGAAGGGGATTTAGCAATGAAAAAATAGCAGAGATTCATAATATTTACCGCATCGTTTTTCAACAAGGCCACAACAGGTCTCAGGCGCTTCAGGTGATAGAAAATGAGCTTAGTGTTTCTGATGAAAGAAATTCAATTATTTCTTTCATGAAAGGCTCCACGAGGGGGATGTTACGCGGAAATTCAACGTACGGAACGGATGAAGATTAATTTTTGAATTTGGAAACCCCAACTTTCAGCATTGATTTAACAGCTGCAGGAAAAAAATTTTTCCGCAACTGGATTTTTAAAAACCTTACTTACCGGATTGAAGCAGGAAATAAACTGGCGGTAATAGGCCGGAATGGGTCTGGCAAATCAACACTTCTTCAGGTTTTGTGTGGCTATGAATCCCTTTCCCGGGGGAACATCCGATATGCAAAAAATGAAATTGAAATTTCGCGTGAAAACATTTTTTCACACCTTGCGATTGCTGCCCCATATCTGGAATTGATTGAAGAATATACACTTGAAGAACTTGTTGACTTTCATTTTCAATTTAAGAATCTCAGGCAGCCATTGTCGACGGATGAGATCATTACACTGATGGAGCTTGAAAGATCGAGGATGACGATTTTCAAGTATTTCTCTTCGGGCATGAAGCAACGCACAAAGCTGGCTCTCGCCATTGTAAGTGATGTTGATCTCATCCTTTTGGACGAACCGCTATCAAACCTTGACAAACAAGGGGAGATCTGGTATCGGAATCTTGCTGAGATTTATTTAGCAGATAAGACTGTTGTGGTTTGTTCAAATCAAAACGAAGCTGAATATTTTTTCTGCGGCAAGACCATTAATATTTCCGATTATCAATAAAATCATGCTATTTGCGTAATAATCGAGCATTATGCGGGAGTAGCTCAGTGGTAGAGCGTCAGTTTCCCAAACTGAAGGTCGCGGGTTCGATTCCCGTTTCCCGCTCAGGAAATGAACTAAAGAATGGACAACATGGAAGATTCATGATTGATTCATCCTTCCTTCATTGCATTTCGTCTACTTTTGGCTCATTAATTACGTAAAACCGCTCTCAGTTCCTGATTCATACAGAAGTAGTTCCCCATTAAAATTTACATTTGAAAACTAACTAATCCCACAAGAAAATGAAACAAATCTCGCTATTGGTCCTTCTTATTTCGGCAATTGCATTTTCCGGCTCCGCCCAAAATGCTCCGGCTAAATCTGACACATCGGTAAAAGTTGACAATCCAAATGCACCGGAAATGACCTTTGAAAATGAACTTCATGACTATGGCACCATTAAACAGGGTGCGGATGGTGGTTGTGAATTCAAGTTCAAAAATACCGGAAAGGAGCCATTGGTCATTTCCAATGCTAAAGGAAGTTGTGGTTGCACTGTTCCTACATGGCCAAAAGAGCCTATAATGAAAGGCCAGACAGGCGTTATAAAGGTTCATTATGACACTAAACGTGTCGGTGCTTTTACAAAGACTGTAACCATTGAATCAAATTCAAAAACAAATCCACGTGTACTCACAATTAAGGGAACAGTTGAAGCATCACCAGATGCAGATGCAAATCAGGGAATGCCATTGAAGAAGTCTGAAGGATCTCCACTCGAAATGCGCAGCAAATAAACTACCTCTTATATCTAAAAAAAATATATGAAAAAGAACATCCGTACCATTGCTTTTCTGCTTTTCTCTTCGGCTGCAATTTATGCTCAGGATAAACCAACCCTTTCCAATGTTGGGAATAACAATACCAATCAGCCAACCTTTAAGTTCAACGAAGAAGAATTTAATTTCGGTACAATTATGCAAGGTGATAAGATAAAGCATGATTTTGAATTTACCAACACCGGTAAAGAACCATTGGTTATTTCAAATGCAGCAGGTAGTTGCGGCTGCACGGTTCCAGAATGGCCTAAAGAACCAATTATGGGTGGCGCAAAAGCAATCATCAAAGTCACTTTTGACTCTGCCGGAAAACAAGGCATACAAGACAAAACAGTAACGCTTCAGTCGAATGCAAAACAAAATCCGATGGTACTTCACCTAAAAGGAAATGTTGACAAACCAATCGAACAGCCGGGTGCCAGTCCAAACAATTCTGAAAAAAAATAATCATTACTAAACCTTTAATACCAAATCAAACAAATGAAAAAAGTAGTTTTATTAATCGCGGCATTCGCATTTACAGTAACTGTAAATGCACAGGACAAAGCCGCACCGGTCGCGACTCCAATACAAACATCACCGGCAACTGCTGCTCCGGCAGTTCAGGATAATCCGAATGCAGGTGAGCTCAAATTCGAAGTTGAAGAATATAACTTCGGTACTATTAAGCAAGGTGAATCAGTAACTTATGATTTCAGTTTCTCGAACGTAGGAAAAGATCCATTGATCATTTCAGAAGCACATGGTTCATGTGGATGTACTGTTCCAGTGTGGCCAAAAGAACCGATCAAGAAAGGCGACAAAGGACAGATCAAGGTTACTTTCAATTCTACCGGAAAGATGGGTATTCAAGACAAGACTGTAACCATCACATCCAACGCAAAAGGCGGACAAAAAGTACTCCACCTGAAAGGAAATGTTGAAGCTCCACCTGCTTCAGCAACTCCGGGTACAGTTCCGGTACAGGCAACTCCAGCACCTGCAGAGAAGAAATAATCAGAGATTTCAATTACCTTTACGACCCTTCACAGTTTGTGGAGGGTTTTTTAATTTCTAATACCTCATCGAATATCTAATATTGTTCGAATAACCGAATTACGAATAGATTAAATTATGCCAAAAGTTTCCAGTAAAGGTTTAAACATGCCTGCTTCACCCATTCGCAAACTTGTTCCATTTGCAGAGAAAGCGAAAAGCGATGGCAGGAGAATATTTCATCTGAACATCGGGCAACCGGATATTGAAACGCCGGGTACAATGTTGGATGCTATTCATAATTTTTCACCGAAGGTTGTAGAATACAGCCACAGTGCAGGGATTGAAAGCTACAGGAAGAAACTTACAGGTTATTATGACCGGTATGACATCCATCTTGATTATACCGATATCATGATTACCACCGGTGGTAGTGAAGCCATTGAGATTGCCATGATGTCCTGCCTGAATGAAGGTGACGAGGTAATTATTCCGGAACCATTTTATGCCAACTACAATGGTTTCGGAATGCAGGCCGGAATATTAATTAAACCTGTTCAGTCATTCATAGAGACCGGCTTCGCCCTCCCTCCCATCTCAGAATTTGAAAAAGTGATCACTCCGAAAACGAAAGCGATCATGATCTGTAATCCGAATAACCCTACCGGATACCTTTATACGAAAAGCGAACTTGAATCACTCCGCGACCTGGTTGCAAAATACGATCTTTGGTTTTTCAGTGACGAAGTTTACCGTGAGTTTTGTTATGACGGAAAAGAATACTTTTCGGTAATGCACCTGAAAGGGATTGAACAAAATGTGGTGATGCTTGATTCCATATCCAAACGTTACAGCGCCTGTGGGGCAAGGATTGGTGCCCTGATCTCCAGGAATAAGGAAGTCATGAGCACTGCGTTGAAATTTGCCCAGGCACGCCTGAGTCCTCCTACTTTCGGACAGGTAGCCGCTGAAGCCGCGATTGATACTCCTGATTCCTATTTCAAAAAAGTTAAAGAGGAATATGTAGCGCGCCGGGATTATGTTGTAGAAGCACTGAATAAAATTGATGGTGTATTTTGCCCAAAGCCTAGCGGTGCATTTTATTGCATTGC
>CAYHHK010000040.1:0-31514 GCA_964356415.1 uncultured Flavobacteriales bacterium | reverse complement strand
ATCTCATATCTATTATCTCACATCTAATATATCATGTTAAGGAAACAAGAAAGAAGAAAAGGAGTTCACGCCCGAATTCGCAGGGTAGTGAAAGGTACTGCAGAACGTCCACGCTTAAGTGTATTTCGAAGTAACAAGCAGATTTATGCGCAGCTTATCAATGATATTGATGGGGTTACCATTGCTGCCGCTTCTTCAGCACCAAAAGATTTTGCTGTGAAGGGAAAGAAAGTTGATGTTGCAAAGGAAGTTGGAAAGCAAATTGCTGATAAGGCTGCACAGGCAGGGATCAAAGCTGTTGTGTTTGACCGTGGTGGTTTTTTGTATCACGGTAGGGTGAAAGCACTGGCTGATGGAGCACGTGAAGCAGGATTACAATTCTAAAAAAATCTCAATATACAAAAATGTCAGAAGCAAACGTTAAGAGAGTTAAGACCAGTGAGATCGAACTGAAGGACCGTCTGGTGGCTGTAAACCGAGTTACGAAAGTAACCAAAGGTGGTCGTGCATTTCGTTTCGCAGCCATCATCGTGGTTGGTGATGAGCACGGTGTTGTTGGTCATGGCCTTGGAAAATCAAAAGAAGTCAGCGATGCCGTTTCAAAAGGCATTGATGATGCAAAAAAAAATCTGGTAAAAGTTCCTATCATTCGCGGAACAGTGCCACATGAAGGACATGGAAAATTTGGCGGCGCATTGGTTTTCCTTCGCCCTGCTGCTCCCGGTACAGGTGTAATTGCCGGTGGTGCAATGCGCGCAGTACTTGAGAGTGTAGGTATTCATGATGTACTTGCTAAATCAAAAGGCAGTTCAAACCCTCACAATGTTGTAAAGGCAACCATCGACGCCTTGAGCAAAATGCGTGATGCTGCAACGATCGCTCAGCACAGGGGAATTAAAATGACAAAAGTATTTACAGGAAAATAAAATCAATTTGAAAATTCGTTGATTTGAAAATTTGAAGATGAACAGCCGGAAGGCACATTGTCAAATCAAATCATTCTCAAATCAACACATCTTCAAGTCCTCAAATCAGAATTATGGCAAAGATCAGAATCACATTAGTAAAAAGTCCCATTGACCGTCCACCAAATCAGAAACGTACTTTGAAGGCGCTTGGTCTTACCAAGTTGAATACTTCGGTGGAAAAAGAAGCAACGGTTCAAATCAAAGGAATGGTAAATACCGTGAAGCATATGGTCACATCCGAAGAAATCTAAAACGAAAAAACAGTTGGAATTAGTCCAACCGAAAACAATATTAACAGAATAGAAATGAATTTACATACACTCACACCGGCAAAGGGATCTACGCATTCGCATAAACGCAAAGGACGTGGAACAGGATCAGGTAAAGGCGGTACTTCCACACGTGGACACAAAGGAGCACAATCACGTTCCGGATACAGTGCAAAACGCGGATTTGAAGGAGGGCAGATGCCTTTGCAAAGACGCCTTCCGAAATTTGGATTCAAGAATCCGTTCCGTGTAGAATACAATGGCGTAAATCTCGACTCTGTTCAGGCACTTGCTGAAAGCAAGAAACTTACTTCAATTGATGTAAAAACCCTTGTTGAAAACGGACTCGTTGGTAAAAAAGACCTTGTGAAAATTCTCGGTCGTGGTGAAGTAAAAGCAAAGCTCGATATTACTGCACATGCGTTCTCAGCAACTGCGAAGGCCGCAATCGAAGCCATGGGTGGAACAACTACTGTTATTGAAACAAAGACCGCAGCACCGGCAACAAAATAAAGTATGAAAAACTTTTTTCAGACTATAAGAAATATATTCAAGATCGAAGATCTGAGAGTGCGTATTCTCAATACGCTTTTCTTTCTGTTGATCTATCGTCTGGGATCACATATCGTGCTTCCCGGTGTGGATCCAGAACAGTTGAGTAACCTGCAGGACCAAACTTCCAAAGGGGTTTTGGGATTGTTGGATATGTTCAGCGGAGGTGCATTTTCGCACGCTTCTATATTTGCTCTGGGAATTATGCCTTACATTTCTGCATCCATCGTTGTGCAGCTTTTAAGCATTGCAATACCTTTTTTCCAAAAATTACAAAAAGAAGGAGAAAGCGGACGGAAAAAGATCAACCAGATCACTCGTTGGCTGACAATAATAATATGCGCATTCCAGGCTCCGGGATACATTGTAAATCTTCGTTCTCAGGTTCCTTCCGCGATTCTTTCTGTTACAAATCCTGAAATTGTTTCTCCATTTATGTTTTGGTTTACTTCAATTACAATTCTTATTGCAGGAACCGTATTTGTTATGTGGCTGGGTGAGCGTATTACAGACAAAGGACTCGGAAACGGTATTTCTCTGATAATCATGATTGGAATTATTGCCCGGCTTCCGGCTTCCCTCCGCGATGAGTTCAATTCACGTTTGAACCAGGGTGGAATGGTGGTATTTCTGGTTGAGATAGTTGCACTTGCCGCCGTCGTCGCATTTGTGATATTATTGGTTCAGGGTACCCGAAGGATACCTGTCAACTTTGCAAAGAAAATTGTTGGCAATAAACAGTATGGAGGCGTTCGTCAATATATACCACTAAAGGTAAATGCTGCCGGTGTAATGCCGATTATTTTTGCTCAGGCAATCATGTTCATTCCCGCTACCATTGCTCAGTTCTTCCCGGACGCAAGTGCAACCCAGGGAATTCTAACCACTTTTGGTAATTACACTTCATTTTGGTACAACTTTACTTTTGCAACACTGATTATATTATTCACTTACTTCTATACAGCGATTGCAGTAAATCCTACTCAAATGGCCGATGACATGAAGCGCAATAATGGATTTATTCCCGGTGTAAAACCAGGTAAACAAACAGCTGACTTTATTGATGACACCATGTCCCGTATCGTATTGCCGGGTGCAATATTACTTGCACTGATTGCAATCCTGCCTACGTTTGCAATTCTTGCCAATGTCAGTAATGAATTTGCCCAATTCTATGGTGGTACTTCGTTGCTTATTCTGGTAGGTGTTGTGCTGGATACATTACAACAGATCGAAAGTCACCTGCTTATGCGCCATTACGATGGACTGATGAAGTCTGGCAGAATTAAAGGACGCAGCACGCAGGCGGCAGGCGGTATGTAATACAGTTGGGGGTTGAAGCTGAAAATTCGACCCGACTCAAACTTAAAGAGATGTTGTACTATAAGACGCATGAAGAGGTTGAGTTAATCAGAGAAAGTTCTTTACTTGTTTCAAAAACGCTGGCGGTACTGGCAAAGGAAATCAAGCCGGGTGTTACAACACTTGCACTTGATAAAATTGCAGAAGAGTTTATTCGCGACAACAAAGGAGTGCCTGCATTTCTTAATTATAAGGGGTTTCCCAACTCTCTGTGTGTTTCAGTAAATTCACAGGTAGTACATGGAATTCCCGATAAGAATGAATTGAAGGAAGGTGATATTTGTTCAGTTGATTGCGGGGTGCTTAAAAACGGATTCTATGGTGACAGTGCCTATACTTTCACGATCGGAGAAGTGGCTGAGAAAACCATGCGATTGCTTAGTGTCACCAGAGAATGTCTCTACAAAGGCGTTGAAGCAGCGATAGCCGGTGCAAGATTGGGAGATATAAGTTTTGCAATTCAGTTTCACGCCGAGAGCAACGGTTATTCGGTAGTGAGAGAGTTGGTAGGACACGGGATCGGCAGACACCTACATGAAAAACCGGAAGTGCCGAATTTCGGTAGGAGAGGGTCAGGAATTGTGTTGAAGGAAGGATTGACGATCGCAATTGAACCGATGATCAATATGGGAGTGAAGAATGTGGTCCATGAAAGGGATGGCTGGACAGTGCGAACAGCAGACAATCTTCCGTCAGCCCACTTTGAACACACTGTTGCGATAGGGAAGGATAGGGCTGATATACTGTCCTCGTTTGAAATAATAGAAGAAGCATTAGAGTTAAAGATACATACATAGAATATTAATATACAAGTGGCGAAACAAAGCAGCATAGAACAGGACGGCACGATCAAGGAGGCGCTGAGCAATGCGATGTTTCGTGTAGAGTTGGAAAACGGACATGAGATAATTGCCCATATCAGCGGAAAAATGAGAATGAATTATATTAAAATTCTTCCCGGTGATAAAGTGAAAGTTGAAATGAGTCCATATGATTTGACTAAAGGAAGAATAACATATCGATATAAATAGAAATAAAAACCAGACAAAAGATCATAGATATAAGTATTGAGAAGCCACCGGAATAATAGTTTGCTATCCATCTCATATCTCACATCTCACATCTCATATCTCACATCTCACATCTCACATCTCACATCTCACATCTCACATCTCATATCTCACATCTCACATCTCACATCTATCTCATGAAAGTAAAACCATCCATTAAAAAACGCAGCCCCGAATGCAAGATCGTTCGCAGGAAAGGTCGGCTGTATGTAATTAACAAGGCTAACCCTCGTTTCAAACAAAGACAGGGATAATTGGTTGATAGAGTTGGTTGGTTAGTAGTTATACCAGTTCAAATTAATCACTCAGCCCAATAACTTAATAAACAAATACTTAATAAACTTAATAAATGGCTCGCATATCAGGCGTTGATTTACCCAAGCACAAGAGAGGAGAAATTGGATTGACCTATATTTTTGGTATTGGTCGCTCTACCGCTCAGAACATCCTTACACAGTCCGGAATTTCATTCGACAAAAAAGTTGAAGAATGGAATGACGATGAACTGAATAAGATTAGAGGTATTATTACAGAAATGAAGGTGGAAGGCGCGCTTCGCTCAGAAGTGCAGCTCAACATCAAGAGGCTAGTTGATATCAACAGCTATCGCGGAATGCGTCATCGTTCAGGACTTCCTGTTCGCGGACAACGCACACGCACCAATTGCAGAACAAGAAAAGGGAAACGTAAAACTGTTGCCAACAAGAAGAAGGCAACTAAAATGTAATCAATAATGGCTCAGCAGAAACAGGATTCCGCTAAAGGTGCGGAAGTAAAAAAAGTTCGGAAGAAAATCGTGAAAGTGGAAGCTGTCGGCATCGCCTATGTGAATGCCACCTTCAACAACATCATCATTTCGTTGACGAATGAATCAGGACAGGTTATCAGCTGGTCATCGGCTGGCAAGATGGGCTTCAGGGGTTCGAAAAAGAACACGCCATATGCTGCTTCACTGGCCGCAAGCGATTGTGCGAAAGTTGCACATGACCTGGGACTTAGAAAAGTAAAGGTATATGTAAGGGGACCGGGTGGCGGACGCGAGTCGGCAATCCGCACACTTCATCAGTCAGGTATTGAAGTAGGGGAGATCATTGACCTTACTCCTATGCCTCACAATGGTTGCCGCCCACCGGGACCGAGAAGAGTATAATCAATAATTCAAACGCAAGTAATTCAAAAATTTTAGTAAAAAATATAACAGAATTGATATAGGAGAAGAGGATTCAAATTCTCATATCTCAAATCTCATATCTCACATCTCAAATCTCAGAAAATGGCAAGATACATCGGAGCTAAATCGAAAATCGCACGAAAATTTCAGGAACCAATCTTTGGCCCTGATAAAGTGCTTGAGAAGAAGCCATATCCTCCCGGACAACATGGCCTTTCAAAGAAGCGTTCTAAACAGAGCGAGTACGCAGTTCAATTGAAGGAAAAGCAAAAGGCCAAGTATACCTATGGAATACTTGAACGTCAGTTTGCAAAAACTTTTGTTCGTGCTTCACGCAAACAGGGTATTACAGGTGAAAACTTATTACAATTGATTGAACTCCGTCTTGATAACGTAGTGTTTCGTTTGGGATTTGCACCTACACGCTCTGCAGCCCGTCAACTCGTTTCTCACCGTCACATCACAGTAAATGGAAAAGTAACAGGTATTGCTTCATATACCTGCAGGGCAGGAGATGTAGTGGGAGTTCGTGAGCGCAGTAAATCAAATGAAGTGATCGTGGAATCTTTGATGGGCAGGGCAAACAAGCATACTTGGCTGGAAATGGATAAAGGAACAATGAGTGGAAAAATATTGAATGTTCCTTCCCGTGATCAGATTCCGGAAAACATCAGGGAACAGTTGATAGTCGAGTTGTATTCTAAATAGTACTTTAAACGAATTGGTGCCAATCTACAAATATTCGCAATTGGTAAATTCGTAAATATTCGTACTTGGTACATCAATAAATTATAAACTTTTAAAAACAAAAATAACAATGGCAATACTAGCATTTCAGAGACCAGACAAAGTGATCATGGTGACTTCAGATGACCGCTCAGGCGTGTTTGAGTTTCGTCCTTTGGAGCCGGGATACGGAATTACAATAGGTAACGCACTTCGCAGAATTCTACTTTCTTCCCTGGAAGGCCATGCGATCACTTCTATAAAAATAACAGGAGTTGACCATGAATTCTCCACGATTAAGGGAGTTGTTGAAGATGTGACAGAAATGATCCTCAACCTGAAACAGGTTCGCCTGAAAAGCCAGATCGAAGGTCAGGATTATGAAAAGGTAACCGTTACCGTAAGTGGAAAAGATACTTTTACAGCTGGAGACATTGCAAAATATACCAATGCGTTTCAGGTATTAAATCCTGAACTCGTGATCTGTCACATGGAAAACAATGTGAAGCTTCAGCTGGATATTGAGATCGGAAGAGGACGTGGCTATGTTCCTTCAGAGGAAAACAAGACCAATAGCGCTCCGCTTGGAACCATCTTTGTGGATTCTATCTATACCCCGATCCGCAATGTGAAATATTCTATCGAGAACTATCGTGTGGAGCAGAAGACTGATTATGAGAAACTCGTTATTGAACTTACAACCGATGGTAGTATTCATCCGAAAGATGCACTTCGTGAAGCTGCTGATATTCTCATTCAGCATTTCTTCCTTTTTAGTGATGAGAATAAGTTAAAGCTCGAAACAAAGGAGAAGACACCAACTGAAGAATTGGATGAAAATACGCTCCATATGCGCCAGTTGCTGACTACAAAACTGGTTGATCTGGATCTTTCTGTGCGTGCGTTGAACTGCCTGAAAGCAGCTGATGTAGAGACATTGGGAGACCTTGTTTCTTACAATAAATCTGATCTTCTGAAATTCCGGAACTTCGGTAAGAAGTCACTGACTGAACTGGAAGAACTGGTTCGTGCAAAGAACCTTACTTTCGGAATGAACATCGGAAAATATAAACTCGAAAGAAAAGAACCAAATATTCAATAATCAGAAAAGAGTATTGAGATATGAGAATTGAGAAGCGGATGATATCACTAACTGCAGTTTCAGGACTCACATCTCACATCTCACTTCTTAAATCTTGTATTTACAATGCGACACGGTAAAAAATTTAATAAGCTTGGAAGGCAGAAGCCACATCGCGAGGCGATGATGAGCAACATGGCTTCGTCTCTTATATTGCATAAGAGAATTAACACAACTGTTTCAAAGGCCAAAGCATTGCGCGTTTATGTAGAGCCGCTGATCACAAAGAGTAAGTCCGACACCACGCATTCTCGCCGTGTCGTATTCAGCTACCTTCGTGATAAGGATGCTGTAGCGGAGTTGTTCCGTGATGTGGCACCTAAAATTGCTGACCGTCCGGGAGGTTATACACGCATCATCAAGACCGGACAGCGCCTTGGAGACCGTGCAGAAATGTGCATGATGGAACTCGTTGACTTCAATGACATGATGCTTGGTGGAAAAGACGCGAAGAAGGCTAAGACGACACGCCGTGCTGGAAAGAAAAAGCCGGCTGCAGGAAGCAAGGAGGCATCAGAGACTGCAACTGAAGAGGGTACTTCAACAGAAGCAAAAGCAACTGCACCAAAAAAGAAAGCTGCTCCTAAGAAGAAGACTGATAAAGGCGAAGAATAATATCTGCGCTGTTCACAGCCATACAAAAAGCCCTGTAGGATTTTTCTTACAGGGCTTTTATTTTATTATTTGATTGGCATTAATCCACTGTGATTTTTCAAGAGCTGTATTGATTTAAAGTTGAAGGACACATTTTCGAATGATTTTACTCACCCAATAAGCATTAACCTGCGGGCTTTTTCCACAGCCTGGGTTCTCCTGCTTACTTCAAGTTTTTCGAACAGTCTTGAGCAATGTGTCTTGATGGTGTTCGTTGAAATGAACAGCTTTTCAGCAATTTCATTGTTGCTTAAACCGTTCGCCATCAACTGAAGTACTTCCATTTCGCGTCTACTTAAACCCAGCCGGAAGATTTCATCTTCATTCACCTGAAAAGGCCGGGAGTCGGAAATCTGAACTTCTTTTTCTACATAGACGGTATGAACTTTTTGTCCCACCAGTTTCAGCGCAAGCCATATTCCCAGTGAAGTAAATATGATTGCAATTGCTGCTGAATAAAGTTCAAATGCATGGTCGACAATAATTAAACGCATTTCCAGCCATTTCAACAAAAAGAGGAGCAAGGCCATGCTCAGGCCATAGACAATAGTGCTTCTATTTCTGTATATAAATTCCCTGATTATCATTTTTGCAAGAATAAAGAACTCAATTAATTTGTAAAAGCAAACCTAATTAAAATTAAGAAAATAGTGATCCAGTGTTTATTTTTGCAGTATGAAAAATGTACCAAGCATTCTTTTACTCCTTTCCCTAAATTTTTCAGCAATCGCATTTCAGCAAGCCAAGGCTCCGGTTAAAAATGAAATTAAAAGGGATGCAAAGGAAGTGGCTGGCGGAGCAAAACAAATTTGGCATGGAGTAAAGTCAGGTGGCAGGACTGTAGGTCATAAATCTAAAAAAGTTGCCAAAACCATTGGAAATGGGGCAAAGGATGTTGCCGGAGATGTAAAGAAAGATGTGAAGAAATGAAGATTAATTAGTCGGACATTTAAACCCAAACCGGGCAATGAAAAATCTATTGCAAATGTGGAAAATCAACCTTACTAACATTCAACAAACTATATAACCAATTCATATCTTCGCCCTCCGAAATGAAATATAACTCTGGCAAACCTGCAATATTGCTGCTCCAGGACGGAACAATCTTTCATGGCAAAGCAGCCGGTTTCATTGGTACTACAACCGGTGAACTATGCTTCAATACCGGAATGACCGGATACCAGGAAATTTTTACTGATCCATCATATTTTGGCCAGCTGCTCGTTGCGACGCATGTTCATATCGGAAATTATGGAATTCACGCGGAAGAGGTAGAAAGTGACGGCATAAAAATTTCCGGTTTCATCTGTCGTACATTTAATACTGAATACTCACGTAAAGCGGCAACGCAATCGATCGAGGAATACTTCATTCTGCAAAAGGTAGTAGCAATCAGTGATGTTGACACACGTGCAATCGTCAGGCATATCCGTGCGAAAGGAGCAATGAATGCAATTATTTCCTCGGAAATTTCAGACCCGGGAGAATTGAAAAAACTACTCGCAAAATGTCCGGCCATGGAGGGATTGGAGCTTTCTTCAAAAGTGAGTACGAAGCAACCATACTATTACGGCAACCCCGATTCAAAATACAAAGTCGCATTGATGGACTACGGTGTAAAAAGAAATATTATCAGAAACCTTGCTTCACGCGATTGTTACGTACAGGTTTTTCCATCGAATGCAACGTTTGCTCAGGTAAAAAAATGGAATCCTGATGGCATACTTTTAAGCAATGGTCCCGGGGATCCTGCTACGATGCATGATGCTGTGAATGTAATCAGGGAATTTTTGGAGCAAAACATTCCGCTTTTTGGAATTTGTCTTGGCAACCAGTTACTCGCTGAGGCATGTGGAATTTCAACCTATAAAATGCATCACGGCCACAGGGGGATAAACCATCCTGTTAAAAACCTGCTGACCGGAAAATGTGAAATAACTTCCCAGAATCATGGCTTCGCGGTGAATGCTGATGAGATCAGAAAATCTGACAAGGTAGTAATTACGCATATCAACCTGAATGACGATACCATTGAGGGAATCAGTGTCAAGGAAAAGGTTGCCTTTAGTGTGCAATATCATCCGGAAGCTGCCCCCGGCCCACATGATGCTTCCTACCTTTTTGATCAGTTTACAGAGAGCATGAGCAGGGTTATGCAACATGCCTAATACTGGTATTTTTAGGTCATTCACCCTCCCAGCTACGTCGTTTAAAAAAAAAGTTTGGGATTAGCTGGCAAATTGATTATTTTACTATCTTTGGGACAATAGAGATTCAATCTTTTTTTTCGAATCGTCAGAATTGAAATAGTTAATATTATTAAGACTATATTTTGATAATGAAAACATTTACAATTTATTTAACCTGTGTCACGCTATTCCTGTTTTTATTTTTGGGAACTGTCGCAATTGCACAAATTGACATTCGTGCTGTAGGCTCTCAAAGAATAAATGATTTGAAGGCACAAGGCATGCTTACCGGAAAAGAGAAGTATTCCAACTCACAAGCCTCTCAGCAAAATTCGCGCATTGCATTACCGGCACCGCACCAGGCATCTGCTTTGTGTGATTGCTGGATTCCCCGCGACGGATCATGGCAAATAGGCCAGTTTGATTACCAGGGTGGGAGCGGCGGTCCGGGTGTTGCTCCTGAATACAGGAATGACGACTGGTCCACAAATTCAATATCTCTTCCTTTCAATTTTTGTTTTTATGGACAGACAGTCAATTCAATTTTCCTGAATAACAACGGGAATATATCTATTGGTGCGACGTACTCAACATTTACCGCACTATCCTTCCCAAGTAACCAGTACGTGATGATTGCACCTTTTTGGGCAGATGTAGATACAAGGGGAGCATTGAGTGGACTGGTTTATTACAAAGTAACACCTACTTATGCGATATTTCAATGGGAGAATGTTGGGTACTATGGAATTCATGATGACAAACTAAATACTTTTCAGTTGATTATTACGGACGGTGCTGACCCTATAATTCCTCCCGGTGACAATGTTTCTTTTTGTTATAAAGACATGCAATGGACAACTGGTGATGCATCCAGTGGCGTTGGAGGCTTTGGAGGTACACCGGCAACTGTTGGTATCAATCAGGGAAATGGAACAGATTATATTCAGGTCGGCTTATACGATCAGGCTGGAGCTGCATGGGATGGACCCTACGGCGCCAATGACGGTATTGATGCTCTCGATAATCAATCCTATTTTTTCAATGCCTGTTTCAGCAATTCCAATATTCCTCCGATCGTCCGCTCAACCGTAGTATGCGATACCTTGCGTATTTGTGTAGGTGATACGATTATCATTGATGCAGATTACCTTTCACCGGAAGTTGGTCAGATCACTACCGCTGCTGTCAATACCAATGGCGTAAACGGAGTGACTGTACTTCAGCAAACAACAGGTAACACTGCACATATCCAGATAGAGATCATTGCAGATGCCTCAAACATCGGTTACAATACGATATACCTGATCGGAACCGATAATGGCGTTCCTGCACAGTCAACAAGTACACCTGTTACATTTAATGTGCAGCCGTCTCCTACTGTGGCAGCAACCTTTACACCTCCTTCACCAATTACACCAGGCACCGCGGTAACATTTAACAATACAAGCACAGGTTTATTCAGCAACTGGAACTTTGGTGATGGTACTACTTCAACAACAAGAAATCCTGTCCATACATATAATACCCAGGGGACCTATTATGTGACGCTCGTTACAATGAATCCCAACGGATGCACTGATACGCTTGTGTTGCAAATCGACGTGATCAGTTGCGTACTTGTAAATGTAGTTTCAGCTGCAACTGCGTGCGCAGGCGATACAATTTCATTCACATATAGTGGAAATGCAAGCGGTGCAGCGACTTACAACTGGAATTTCGGAACGGGTATTGTTGTTTCCGGATCCAATGCAGGACCGATCAGTGTGATCTGGAATACGCCCGGTAGTTATAATGTTTCACTTGATGTAACTGATAATGGATGTACATCAACACCAGTGATAACCCCTGTAACGGTTAATGCAAATCCGGTCGCTTCAATTTCATCTACACCTTCCATTTGCGAAGGAGATACTACCGGTATTTCTTTTAACGGGACTGCCATTGGGGGTGCTACTTACAACTGGTACTTCGAGAATGGCACGGTGGTTTCAGGAACAGGGCAGGGGCCGGTAAATGTTTCATGGGCAGCTTCCGGAAATGATTCCATCGGACTTGTTGTTTCACAAAACGGTTGTATTGATACTGCCTCGAACTTTATTCTTGTCAGTCCGACCCCTACTTCAACGTTCACAGTACCGGCATCGGTTTGTGAGGGCGGAACACTCAATGTTAATTATACAGGATCTGCCGGTGCAGGAGCTACCTATAGCTGGAACTTCGGGACAGGAACCATTGATTCCGGATCCGGTCAGGGGCCATATTCAATTTCATGGCCGTCATCAGGAGCAACATCCGTTAATTTAACGGTCACAGAAAATGGATGTGTTTCTCCGCCAACAAATATTCCTGTAACTATAAATGTTACACCGGTTGCATCCATCACAGGTACACCGGCACTCTGTGCCGGGGCACAAAATATAATTACGTTCAACGGAACTGCAAGCGGAACCGCAACTTACAACTGGAACTTCGGAAGTGCCACTGTGATCTCAGGTTCAGGTGCCGGTCCATATACATTAAGCTGGCCGGCTGCAATCAATGATAACATCACCCTTACTGTGGATGACAATGGTTGCACAGACAATACTTCCTTCGCAGTTTCTATAACAGCAATTCCGAATTCTCCATTCATAATTCCTGCAAGTGTTTGTGCGGGTAATGATGTGAACATTTCATATACCGGAACTGCATCCACCACAGCTACTTATAACTGGAATTTCGCAGGTGGTGTTGTTGTGTCAGGATCAGGACAAGGTCCGTATATAATAAACTGGAATACACCGGGAAATCCACAGGTCAGTTTAACTGTCACTGAGAATGGATGCACCTCTCCTGTTACAAATAATTCAATTGCTATTACAGCAGGTCCTGTTGCGTCATTTACTGCAACACCAACCTTGTGTGAAGGCGATCAGAATACAGTGAACTTCACCGGAAGCGCGGCAGGAACTGCTGTCTGGAACTGGAATTTCGGAACTGCCAATGTTGTTGCCGGTAGTGGCAGCGGACCATATACTTTGGATTATCCTGCACCTGGAAACTACAATATCAATCTCATAATCTCTGACAATGGTTGTGCTGACACAGCAGCATTCGCTGTAACAGTAAATCCGATCCCGTCATCTACCTTCATACTTCCTCCTTCAGTTTGTGATGGCGTACCTGTTGCAATTAATTATACAGGTACAGGTTCCGGAACTGCAAATTACACCTGGACTTTTGGTGGAGGAACAGTTTTGTCCGGAACAGGGGCGGGTCCTTATTCAGTGTCGTGGTCGGCGGCAGGAAATCCAAATGTTACACTTACGGTTTCTGAAAACGGATGTACATCTCCTGTGACAGTAAATGCCATTGCCATCAATGCCCATCCTGTTGCCTCATTTACGGGTACTCCGGCATTGTGTACCGGCGAACAGAACACAATTACATTTAACGGAACAGCATCAGGAACTGCAACTTTTACATGGAATTTTGGAAGCGCCAATGTCATTTCCGGCAGCAATGAAGGCCCTTATGTTCTTGAGTGGGCAAATGCAGGAAATGAAATCGTCCACCTTACAGTGGATGAAAACGGATGCAGCGATACATCTTCTTTTGCTGTTCAGATCAACCCAATGCCTACTTCTACATTTACCCTGCAAACATCGGTGTGCGTAGGGAATGAAGTAACAATCAATTTCACAGGTGTTGCAACCGGGAATGCAAACTACAACTGGAATTTTGCAGGTGCTGTTGTGCAGTCCGGCTCAGGAGAGGGACCATATGTTCTGATATGGAATAATCCCGGCAATCCGAACGTCACGCTTGTTGTCTCCCAGAGCGGTTGTGTTTCACCTGTAACGATGAATCCTATTCTTGTGGCTCCTTACCCGGCTGCCATTGCAGGGACTGATGCAGAAGTTTGTTCCGGTACCGGTGTGCAGGTAGGACTTAATCCTGAAGCTGATGTAACCTACCAGTGGTCGCCTGTAAATGATATTGTTGATCCTTCATCAAGTCTGACAACAGTTGAGACTAATAATTCAACAATAATTACTCAAACAACAATCTATACATTAACAGCTGCAAATACTACAGGCTGTGTTTCAACCGATGCAGTAGAAATTATTGTTAATCCTATTCCTGTCGTCACATTCACGTCCGGTGCGCAATGTTTTGAAGGGAACTCATTCCAATTTGGTGCCGGTGGAAATCTGATACCCGGAGCTAGCTACACCTGGAGTTTCGGAAATGGTGCAACTCCTGCCATCAGCAGTGACCAGAATCCGGTACCGGTCAATTATTCAGCTCCCGGAACTTACCCTGTTACCCTTAATGCTGTTTATAACGGTTGTGATGCCGTTCCTTATACTGATTCAGCTCTTGTTTCCATCAGCCCGGTTGCTGATTTCACACCGCTGGTGATTGAAGGATGTGAACCATTGCAAGTGCCGACATTAAATCTGAGTACCGGCGACAATAACAGCTATAGCTGGCAGTTCTCCGATGTTTCTGAATCCGGCGATGAAAATCCTGTGCATACTTTCGAACATGCAGGAACTTATTCTATTACGTTGCAGGCTACAACGCAATTCGGATGCGCTGATCAGATTACATATCCGAATATTATTACTGTTTATCCGACACCTGTTGCGAATTTCTCTCCACAACCGGCTGTAACAACTATATGGGAACCTTGGATCCGTTTTGAAAACTTCACCACCCATGGCGACGTTTATGCATGGTCATTTGGAGACAGCTCCACTTCTGAGATATTCAGACCAAGCCATGAATACACAGATACCGGAACTTATGAAATTGTGCTTTATGTGGCAACTTATCATGGTTGTGTTGATACCATTCGTGGAACAGTACGTATTGAATATGGATTTACTTTCTACATACCGAATTCATTTACGCCTGATAATAATGGTGTGAATGATTACTTCCAGGGATATGGTACTTCGATAAAGGCTTATGAAATGAAGATCTTTAACCGTTGGGGAACTGCTATCTTCACTACAGAGAGTTATGATGCACCATGGAATGGAAAAACCGGCGGAACCCCTGTACCAAGCGATGTCTACGTTTATAAGATCAAGGTTACAGATCTGTATGACAAGGTTCATAATTATGTTGGAAGGGTATCTGTAATACGTTGACAGGTCTTCGCGGATAACTTTCAGAGCCAGGCATCTAATTCCTTTTTACTTCTTATCAATTTCCTGATCAGGGAATTAACATTCAATTTAATTTTGCCTGTCTACAAATATTTTATTGCTGTCATTCCCGGGCCCGACCTTACAGACCGGATAACTGCTTTACGCAAGACATTTCTTCCCGGAGTAAATATCAGGGATGATCATAAAAAATTCCCGCACATCACCCTGCAGCATACTTTCAGTAGGTCAGAAATAATAGAAAAGGACCTTGGGAGTTATTTAAATGAACTAGCCCGAACCCTAAAGCCATACACTGTGAAACTTTCAGGCGTAGGTCATTTTGATGGCCGGATTATTTATGTTAAAGTTGATCAAAGTGAAACGCTGAACGGTTTGTACCGGGGTGTGAAAAGCATTTTGGTAAGCAAATTACAGTTTTCGACCAAAGAAGTGTCAGCTGATTTCAAACCACATGTCACGCTCGAGAAAAAAATAGCTGGTGAAGATTTTAATATGCACTGGAAAAATATCAAAGATGTAGAGGTGAATGAAAGTTTTATAGCGGATTCTTTTTCACTGCTGAGGCATACGGGGGTAAAGTGGAATGTAATCAGTGAATTTAAGCTGTTGTAGAAGAAATCTTTCCGCGCAGGTGTATTACCAAAAGGCACGATATCAGTAGTGAAATTTAATTGTTTTTCAGGCTGATGGGAAATAAATTATTGAATAACCTGATGCCGGATTAAATTCCAAACTTGACCACTATCAATAACTTCTTTTCTAATTATGCCAATATTCTTAGCGATAAATGTATTTGTCTTGCTGAAATCAGCTGTAATATTGGAGTCGTTATAGAACTCTAAGACATTAGAATAAGATACTTGGGAATTAGAATAATTGGAAAATATTTTTGATAATTTTATTCGGCCAAGTGCTGTATAAGGAGAATATATTTTGTCTTCGATAAATGGATGGCCGAACAAATATGTTTCGCCAATAAAATGACCTGGATAGAATTTGTCGTGCCATACTGGTGTATAACCATACATTTTTAACCATCCGCCATTGACCCAATAGACGTCCACCTTTCCATCATAGGAGTGATGGAGATTATTAAAACAATATTCGAAAAAACCATCTATATTATTTCCATCAAAAGAGGTATCAATACCATAGTTATATAATTCTAAAAATACAGAATCGATAATTCCAGTTGAACTATCCTGATAAATCCAATAAGATCCGGGTTTAAAAAAAATATAATCCTTTACTTCTTGTGGGATTGTCCAAAAACCATTATTAGGATCACTATCTGTGTTTTTATCATTACTACAACCGCAAGATGCAGTTATAATTAGAAAAGTGAAAAATCCCAATATTTTATTCAGTGATAGGATTTTATTTACTTTTTGGTTATTCATTTTAGTCATGTGAAAATTCTGTAGTTACTCAATTTGAATATTCTGAGAAACTTTGTGACTTAGTGATTTCTTCGTGGCCGATTCTAAGTTATTGCCACTGAGGCACAAAGACACGAAGAAACCCAAATCATAAATGGAAATTTTTCCTTATTTTCAAACTTATGCACCACTGAAACTTCGTTTATGTTTTTAGATCAATCTAAAATACTAAACTACAAATTATTTAGTTGATTTGTCCATGTTACCCTCTTTGAAAGCTTACGCAACAACTTCATAAACTGAAAATTTTTCAATATTGTTCAATCGCTCCATCCGTATCACATCCAGGCTGAAGAACCCGAATTCTTCCACTACTTTTCCCGTGATGCGGTAACAACCCTTGCCTCTGAAAGGAAATTCCTTCAATACATTGGGGAAGTGTGTAGTGTCAATCCAGTTTCCTGTCCTGTCCAGAAAGGTGCCGAAACTCATTTCTTCTTTGTGTTTTGTGCTTGTCCTTTTTCGTGTTACCATGTAACCGGTGATCGTAATAATTTTTCCGGAATATTTTTTAAAATCCTGTGCTGCATCAAGACATAATTCTCTATTATGGGCAGTGGCAGCTATGCCGGGTGCTTCCAGGATATTGTTATGGGAATTTTCAAGAATGAGATCAAAAGGGGAGGAGAGTGAAAATCCTAAAATCTCAATTTCATCCCATGCATCATCGATCTTATTCTGCAGTAATTCCGGCAACTGAAATTTTTTCAGCGGAACAGGAAACAGGTCATTTCTTACTTCCGTTTTTTTTCTTGTCCCGATGAGCATGTGGATATCCCAGAGCAATTGTTGTTTCATCCTGCGGGTAAACCTGAAGGCTCCAACCCTGATGAGGATCCTGATTTGCTCAAGTGAAATGTCTACCCGGTTTGCAAAATCTTCAAGTGAGATAAATATGCCGTTGTGCGACCGCTCTGCCAGTATTTTTTCTGATGTGGCTGATTCCAGTTCGGCGATCAGGCAGAGTCCGAGGTAAATGTCTTTGCCGTAAATGCATGTACGGTATTCGCTTTTATTGATGTCAGGAAGATGAATGGTTGCACCGCACATCTTTGCTTCATGCACATAATATTCAACGCCGTAAAATCCTCCGCCATTATTGATCACGGCCACCATGTATTCCAGCGGGAAATATGTTTTTAAATACATGCACTGATAGCTTTCCACTGCATACGATGCACTATGGCCCTTACTGAATGCATACCCGGCAAAACTTTCGATCTGCCTCCAGACTTCCTGGGTCACGGCATCTTCATATCCCTCCGCTTTGCAGTTTTCAAAGAATTTTTTTTCCACTTTTTGAAATTCTTCGCGGCCCCTGTATTTTCCACTCATTCCCCTGCGAAGCATGTCCGCCTCTCCGAGTGTCAGCTTTGCGAAAAAGTGTGCGACCTTGATCACGTCTTCCTGGTAAACCATTACCCCGAAAGTCTCTGCCATCAGTTCTCCCATCTTCGGATGAACATACTTCCTTCTTGATGGATCATGAAAACGCTTGATGTATTCCTGCATCATTCCACTTTGTGCCACCCCGGGACGAATGATGGAGCTTGCAGCAACCAGGTCGAGGTATGTTTTTGCTTTCAGTTTTGTGAGCAGCATTCGCATGGCCGGACTTTCCACGTAAAAGCAGCCGATCAGGTTTGCCTGCTCCAGATTTTTTCTCACCCCGGCATCTTCTTTAAACCGCTGAACATCGTGGATGTCAACTTCAATATTTTGATTTGATTTTATCAGCCTAACGGCATCTTTCATCTTGCCAAGGCCACGCTGGCTCAGGATATCAAATTTGTACAGTCCCACGTCTTCCGCTTCAAGCATGCTGAATTGCGTGAGTGGAAAACCCTTAGGCGGAAAACTTAGCGCTGTGTAGTATGTGGTTTCCTTTTCAGAGATGAGTATGCCGCCTGCATGGATGCTCAGGTGATTGGGCATGTCTATAAGACGTTTGCCATAAGAATAGATGGCTTTTATAATCTTGTCGCTTCCCTTTTCGATGCGTTCTTCGATCGTATCAATTTCTGCTTTCGGCAAGCCAAAAACTTTTCCCAGCTCGCGGATGGCAGCATTCCACTGAAAGGTGCTGTAGGTTGCAAGCTGCGATACGTGCGTATGTCCGTGCTTCCTGAAAATATAATCGATCACATCATCCCTGTCGGCCCAGCTGAAGTCAAGGTCGAAATCCGGCGGACTTGTGCGGAATGCATTCATGAACCTTTCGAAGTAAAGGTCGAGGTCGATCGGGTCTACGTCAGTGATCCGCAACAGGTAGGCTACCATGCTGTTGGCCCCGCTGCCGCGACCCACGTAATAGTAGTTTTTGTGCCGCGCATAGCGGACAATGTCATGGTTGATAAGGAAGTAAGATGCAAAGCCCTGTTCCGTAATTGTCTTTATTTCTTTTTCGTACCGTTCTGTTATTGCCGCGGTGGCAGTGGGGTAACGGTAGCGCAGGTTTTCGTCGCAAAGTTTTTTCAGCAGTAGTTCATCTTCATAAAAATTTCCGGTGAAAGTTTTTTTGTTTTTGCTTTTTCCGAATTCGAAATCGATGGAACATTTTCCGAGAAGTCTTACCGTGTTCTCAATCAGGTAAGGATAATTGCCGAAAAGTTTTATCAGTTCGTACTTATGGACCAGCAAATCGGCCTGGGATGCAAGGTCATCCGGCGTAAGTTTTGTGAGCAGCGTATTGTTCCCAATGGCACGCAGCAGGCGGTGTGTATTGAAATCTGATTTGTCGCGAAAGGTAGCGGTGGCAAGCATCACGACTTTTTCTTTCTCTTCTTTCCATTCGCTGAAGGCAAGGCGGTTCAGCTCCTGCGGCCTGATGCCGATGTATTCATTAGCTTTCAGCAAACGCTTTTTCATACTGAAGGGATAGATGATAAAGCTGTTAAAGAGAATCGGGGCTGAAACGGGAATGGGCTTCTTTTCATGCAGGTGGTGACTCAAAAAATCGTTCAGTTCCCTGAAGCCCTCATTGTTGATGGCAATACCGGTGAACTGTTGAGTCATCTCATTTCTGAAATCAATACCCGCCACGGGCCTGATGCCGTATTTGGGCGCAAGCCGCACAAAATCTAAAATGCCTGAAGTGTTATTGATATCAGTCAGCGCCATTTGCTCAATTCCGCATTGCTGTGCAGCACCAAGCAGTTGTTCATGGCTCATGGTGCCGTATTTAAAACTGAAGAAGGAGTGGCAATTCAGATACATTTGTGATGACTATTATACAGTCATTTTAGATGATCCTAATATAGTCAATCATCAGGCGCGATGTCCGGCATTTCAATAATTCGCCCGTTGCTTATTTAAATGCTTCATTCAGAATGAGAAAAAATAGGTAAAATCTCAGCCGAGCCACAATTTACTAAAAATGGGGGGCTTCATTTTATTCAAAGGATATCTATGTAAAATTCTCCTGAGCTTACCACCATTTTCCGTTTCAGCATGAATTTGCATTATTATAACTATTTAGTTAGTAACTATTAGGTTAGTAACTATTGAGTTATAAATTCGTATATTTGTAAAAAAGAGAAAAATGGACAAACCTTTTGTGTATGGTAAACTGGCCGGGATTGATTACTTCACCAACAGGACTGCCGAAATTAAATCACTGGCAGGAAATTTTTTGTCCGGTATCAATACGATCCTGATTTCCCCGAGACGCTGGGGCAAATCTTCACTGGTTTTGCATACAGCATTATCCGTTCAGCGGAAGCACAAGGACATTCGCTTCTGCTTTATTGACCTGTTCAATGTGCGGACTGAAGAAGAGTTTTACGAGGCCTATGCCAAAGAACTGATCAAAGCAAGTGCCACCAAATGGGATGAACGCATAGCAGGGGTGAAGCAGTTTTTTAAAACACTGATTCCCCAGCTTACCGTCCCGCTTGATCAGCAGCATGATTTATCGCTGGGCTTTGAATGGAAACAGCTTAAAAAAAATCCCGATGAAGTCATTGACCTGGCGGAAAACATATGCCGCATTAAGAAAATTAAACTGGTTGTCTGTATTGATGAATTTCAAAATATTTCAAATTTTAATTCTCCAGTAGATTTTCAGAAAAAACTTCGTGCACACTGGCAGAAACACAGCCGGGCTACTTATTGTATTTACGGCAGCAAACGCCAGATGATGGCTACGATCTTTGAAAATCCGGCGATGCCTTTTTATAAATTCGGTGATGTTATATTTCTGGAGAAGATAAATACTGTTCAGTGGGTTTCCTATATCGTGAAACGGTTTAAGGCCACGGGCAAATCTATCAGCCAAGAGCTTGCGGAAAAAATTGCAACTTTGATGGATAACCATTCCTACTTTGTCCAGCAACTTGCTCATGAAACATGGCTTGCCGCCGGGAAGAAGTGCAAGCCTGCTGATGTTGACGAAGCGGTAGAAAACCTGCTCAACAAGCTTTCCATGCTCTACCAGCGCGAGACTGACCAGCTCTCCAACACCCAGCTGAATTTTTTAAAAGCATTGAGCAATGAAGAAACCCGTTTTAGTACGGCTGAAGTATTGCAACGTTACCGCCTCGGCAGTTCTGCAAATGTGGCAAAAATAAAATCGGCACTCGAGCAGAGAGAGATTATTGATAGGATGGAGTCCACTATTCAGTTCTCAGACCCTATGTATAAAACCTGGTTTAAGAAATTTGTCACCGGTAATTACGAGCGATAAAATTTCAGTAGTGACTCACTTCGAATGTTTTTATGAAACTTTGTGACTTCGTGGCATTTTCAAAGTTATTGCCACTAATCCCGATAGTTATCGGGAACAAAGGCTCGAAGAAACCCAAATTATAAACGGAAGTTTTTTCATTAGTTTCAAACTGAAGCACTGCCAAAATTTCGGTTTGCACATTATTTCAAAGAACGGACATTATCTTTAGTCTTTCCTGAAAGGAAAAATTTACAATGGCTTTATTCCGTATTTGACGGGAGAGTTGCTCTTTCCATTGAAAGGATTAAACCCCCTCAATGAAAAACTCAACGCTGCAGCGCGGTGTATTTTATCTTCACCAAAGCGGAATCGCATCTTATCCATGGCCTGGTACAAGTTGATCATCTCTGCATTGTCTTCAAACATGTTGATCTGGTGGCCGCCCCCGACAAGGTGTGAGAACTTCACCCCGATGAGCCGTATCAGCATCCTGCGGTTATAAAGTTTTTCAAATAATTCTTTCACGCGTGCAATGATGGTATGGTCGCAACTTGTATAAGGGATCCTGCACTGCATGGTATGTGTGTCGAAGTTTGAGTAGCGTATTTTTATCGCAACGCAGGAAGTCATCCTGTTTTCGCTGCGCATCCTGAAGCAAAGTTTTTCACTCATGGCAATGAGAATATTTTTGAGCATCTGAACATCGATCGTATCCTGCTCGAATGTTTCTTCCGTGCTCATGCTTTTTTGTTCGCTGTAAGCTTCTACAGGAGAGTTGTCGATGCCATTCGATTTTTTCCAGATCGCAATTCCATTTTCACCGAGCACATTTCCCATGAGTTCCATCGGCATTTCCTGCACTGTTTTCACCAGTTCCACGCCCATGTTCCGCAGCAGGTGATAGGTTTTTTCTCCAACCATCGGTATCTTCTTAATTGAAAGCGGCGCAAGAAAGTTTTTCTCTTCCCCGAAGTCAACCTGCATCTGGTTATTTGGTTTTACTTCATCGGTGGCCACCTTGCTCACGGTTTTGTTTGCACTCATGCCGAAGGAGATCGGCAAGCCTGTTTCGGAGATAATTTTTTTGCGTACTTCCGTGGCATACTTGTAAGAACCGAAAAAGCGGTCCATGCCCGTGAGGTCCATGTAAAATTCATCAATGGAACTGCGCTCATACAAAGGCATTTTTTCTTTGATGATTTCTGTTACCTCATCGCTCTTCTTGCTGTACGCATCATAATCGCCGCGGATGATGATGGCTTCAGGACATAAGCGTTTGGCCATCTTGATCGGCATGGCGCTGTGTACGCCAAATTTTCTGGTCTCATAGCTGCAGGCCGCCACCACGCCGCGTTCTCCACCGCCTACGATGACGGGCTTTCCTTCCAGTTTAGGGTTCAGCAAACGCGAAACCGAAACGAAGAAGCAGTCAAGGTCCATGTGCACGACTGTTCGGGCCCCACTCCTTGCCTCTCCCCGAGAGGGAGAGGGAGTGTTCTCCTTGTTATGAGTTGTTATGCTTTTATCCATTTGAAAATATTTGTATATGTAGTATGGGATTTATTCCTCCCCTTCGGGGAGGTTAGGTGGGGCCATAAAAAAGGTTCAATTGTTGTCCTTCTTTAGCAGGACGTTTGAATAAAGTTGAATCATATTCAGGCATGCTTCTTCCGCTCATGTATTTTTTCTTTGCCATTTGAAACAATTGCCTGATGCTTTCAGCAATTTTTCCTTCACCGCTCATGCGCGTTCCGAAGCGCGAATCATTTACCTGTCCGCCATGACATTCTTTGATCTGGTTCCAGATTTTTTCCGCTCCGTCAGGGATGTTCCTGTTCAGCCAGTCACGGAAAATCGTTTTCACCTCTCCGTTCAGTCTGATGATGCTGTAACCAACAGTCAGTGCTCCGTGTTCAGCAATTGCTTCTATGATTCGGGGGATCTCTTCACTCGTTAGTCCGGGAATCACCGGTGCAATCATGACGCCTGCAGGAATATTGTTTTTTGAAAGTTCTTTCAGGACATGCAGCCTGTTCTTATAGGTTGCAGTACGGGGTTCAAGCAACAAGCGCAATTCATCTTTCAGTGAAGTAATAGAGACCATTACATGCACAAGGCGTTGCGATGCAAGTTCTTTCAGCAGGTCAAGGTCGCGGAGAATCAAGCTGTTCTTTGTAATAATGCCTACAGGGTTTTTGTATTCGAGGCAGACTTCCAGCATGCTGCGCGTTATCCGGTATTTCCGTTCCAGGGGCTGGTAGCAATCGGTATTCCCGGAAAACATCACAGGTTCCGGTACATAGTTTTTATTCTCAAAATACCTTCTGAGCAGGGCAGGGGCAGTTGGTTTTACAATAATATTCCGTTCGAAATCAAGTCCTGCACTGAAGCCATAGTAGTTGTGCGTATTGCGGGCATAACAATAAATACATCCGTGCTCACAGCCCTGGTATGGGTTTGCGCTGTTCATGTTGTTGAGGTCAGGACTGGTAATCTTATTTACGATCTTCCTCGGTTGCTCCATGAATACTTTGGTCCGTTCATCCGTTACCAGCGGTTCATCGAGGCCTTCGATGTGTTCGGCAACCACTTCCTGTTTCAGGAAACGGTTGGCGGGCTGTATCTGTGCCCCGCGTCCTTTCAGGTAGTTTGTTTTCAAATCATCACGATCAGCCATTGTTCAGAATATTTTTAATTTTTCTTGCACCGGTAAAATATTTCTCTTTACCTTTGACTGAATTAGAGTCATTCAGGATGGCCTTAATGTAGACAAAATATGAAATGAGAAAGTATTGTTTAGAAAAAATGAGTCAGTTTGGATTACAGAGATTCCTCATTTCGCCCCGAACCCGTGGGGCTTCATTCGGAATGACAGTGAAGTGTGTTATTAAGTTGGCGGAAGAGAAAGTTTGCGGATAGCCTGCCTGCCGGTAGGCAGGGGGGCAAACTTTCTCTTCCGCCACCATCACTATTTACAATCTGTCATTCCGAACGAAGAGAGGAATCTCCTTAACTGAAACTGCGAAACTGCCGAAATTCGAAATACATTAATCTTCAATATATAATAATCCAACATGAATCTCTCCACCAACCTCCGTTTCCTGCGAAACCGCAGACACCGCACACAGGATGTAGTAGCTACCGATCTTGGAGTTACCCGTTCCACTTTAAATAATTATGAAAGCGGCGTAGTGGTAAATCCCACGCTTGACCTGCTTGTGAAATTCTCGAAGTACTTCAGGGTATCCATTGACACGCTGATAAAAATCGACCTGACCAAACTGGGAGAGAGTCAGCTTTCAGAACTTGAAAAAGGAAATGATGTGTACATCACAGGATCGCGGTTGCGCGTGCTTGCCACAACCATCGACAGCAGCAACAAGGAGAATGTTGAAATGGTAAGTCACAAGGCACGGGCAGGCTACCGCAGCGGTTATGCCGATCCTGACTACATTAAAAAACTTCCCACCTTCCAGTTGCCGATTCTTTTGAATGACCGTAAGTACCGCATGTTCCAGATCAGCGGAGATTCCATGAATCCGATTCCCGACAAGAGCTGGGTAATCGGGGAGTACCTTGAAAACTGGTTCGACATCAAAGATGGACAAGCATACATCATCCTCACCGTGGATGACGGAATTGTTTTCAAGCTGGTGAACAACAATCTCCGCAAGAAAAAATCAATGGAACTGGTCTCCCTCAATGAAGAATACAATGCATACGAAGTGCATGCAAACGATGTGAAGGAAGTCTGGAAGTTCTGTAATTATATTTCTAATGAGATTCCTGATTCATCATTTCAAAAGCATGCTATGTTTTCCAGGATTGAAAAGGTGGAGAAGGAAATAGGCGAATTGAAAAGTGTTTTTAAATAAGTTAAATGCCAAACCCGTAAACCGAGTGATAAGATGAAACTTTCTGAATCAGCTCAGTCGAGACTGGCATTCCAGCACCTTACAATTGGAGAAATTATTGCTTCAATCCCTGAAATCAAGCAGCATCTGATACCTGCACCAGGCAAATGGAGCATACATGATAACATTGCTCATCTTGCGAGGTACAGTGTCGTTTTCAACGAAAGATTGAAAAATATTCAGGACTTGGATGCACCTCAATTTCCGAGATACAATGCAGATGATGATCCTGAATTTCCATTAAGGCAACAGAAGTCAACAGCAGAACTTCTTCAGTCTATTTCAATGGAAAGGGAAATTATTAGCAGGGAAGCCAAATCGTATTCAGAGGAAGCATTAAATCGCATTGGAGTACATCCAAAATTCGGAAGGCTGACAGTAATTGATTGGATTGAATTTTATCTACTTCATGAAGCGCATCACATCTTCACCATCTATAAATTGAAGAGCGATGTTTCAATTGGAGCCGGAAATTAATGAAGTATTTTATAGACCAGTTCTTTCAAAAGTGAAGTTTCGTTCATCGTAGGTGCATTCACTCCTTTTGATTTCAAATCATATTCACGAAGCAGAGATATCACGCTTACAACTTTTTCTTCAGAGTACGACTTTGCTGCGGCTTCATAATCACCAACGAAGTATGGATTTACGCCCAAAGCCCCCGCAACTTCATTGCGACCTTTATTGGGAAGATGATGATAGGCAAGGATCTTTAAAAAGTAGGAGTTGAGCTGAGGTATGGTAAGCTGAAGTGGATTGCTTTTTTGATTCGCCCCGAAGTAATTAATGATCTGGTTTGCCTTTAAAACATTTCTCCTTCCAAGTGCGCCGTGCAATTCGAAAATATTGAATTCCTTGCTGATGCCGATGTTATTTTCCACCAGCGCAAGGTCAATTTCTGCTCCCGGTGTTACATTGAGAAAAAGTTTTTCCAGTTCATTTGAAATCTTGGAGAGATCTGTTCCCAGGTATTCTGCCATCAATGCAGCAGCCCTTGAATTGATGCGGTGTCCGCGTTTGCTGACAACTTCAATGATCCATTCAGGAATATTATCGTCATAGAGTTTCTTCGATTCAAAAACAAGTGCATGTTTGTCCAGTTCTTTTCCGGTCTTTGTACGCTTGTCCAGTTTTTTGTATTTGTAACAAAAAACCAGAATGGTTGACTTTTGCGGATGCTGAAAATAATCGAGCAGAAAATTCTTCTCTTCCTTGCTTTCCTTGCTGATCAGGTTCCGTATTTCCTGCGCTTCCTTTACGATCAATACCTGATGACTACTCATCATCGGGTATCGCTTTGCATAACTGATCAGGGTTGGGACATCGACTTCTTTTCCGTAAAGGACAGTCTGATTGAATTCCTTTTCACTGTCACTTAATACATTCTTCTCAATATAATCAGAGATCAGATCAATGTAATACGGTTCATCTCCGCATAAAAAATAGACTGGGTGAAATATCCCTTTCTTTAAATCCTGTATGATTTTATCAAAAGTCATCCTTGGGCAAAGGTAGCAGTGTAAGAGGGAAATGAATCATATTAATTACCTGAATTTTTCAAAAAGAGAGAGGCGAATCTGCAATCTGACTAAACCTTATGTTCCTTCATTATTTTGTTCAGCCATTTGATCATCAGCAAGATAATTACTGAGGTTATCAGGGCAAGTACGAAATTGACAAGGAAAAAATTGGCTTTATGTTCATATCCATCCCATAAACCTGCCAGGACGCCGCTCAATTTATTTCCAATTGAAGTGGAAAGAAACCATCCTCCCATCATGAGCCCGGTAAGCCGAGGTGGTGAGAGTTTTGATACCAGCGATAGTGCCATCGGGCTGAGGCACAATTCCCCGATGGTAATTACCCCGTAGGATCCTATCAGCCAAAGCATGGAACTTTTCTCCAGGCCATTATGGCATGCATAGGATGCAGCTACCATAACCAATGTTGAAAGGGCCGTAATAAACAAGCCATAAAATATTTTCCAGGGAGTTGTCGGTTCTTTGTTCCTTCTTTTGAGAAATGACCAGAAAAGTATCAGAAGCGGAGTGAGCAACACAACCCAAAAGGGATTGACGGATTGAAAAAGTTCAGTTGAAACAAGCGGAACTTTCTCCCCATCCTCAGGCAGTTTTTCTGGAGGAAGATTCTTGAAATAGACGGGGTATCCAAAAGTTTTTACCGGTTTGCCGTTTTCATCGCGGGCAATGCGGAATTGTTCATCAGTCTGTGGAACCGAATCCATTGTATAAGAAGGTTCCTGCACCATGCCGAGCACTTTTGCGGGTTTTACCATTGCTGCTGGTACTTCACGATTGGTATAACTTTCAGCCCACGTAGTAAGTGCCGTTCCGTTCTGCTTGAAGATGGCCCAAAACACAATGGCTACCGCAAAAACAGCCAACAATGCAGCAATCGGTCTTTTGTCCTGCTTATTGGAACGAACCATGATAGAAACATAGTAGGCGGCAACAGGAATTGCTCCGAAAATAAAAGCATCGGTGCTGTCGCTTCCAAAAATATTTTCAGGAATAACCCAACCTATATATCCTGCGATGAGTGCAGGAAGCAACGTGACGCCAAGTATTTTTCCGACAGGCATGTCTTCGCTTTTGGTAGGTACGCGCACATCTGCATGTTTGTAATGTTTCTGTCCGATCCAGAAAATAATGACGCCAATGAACATGCCAATACCTGCTGCTGAGAATGCCGCTCCCCAGCTGAATGTATTCCGCAGGTAAGCGCCAAAAAAATTGCAGATGAATGCACCGATGTTGATTCCCATGTAGAAGATGCTGTAACCGGAATCTTTTAAGTGTTTGTATTTTTCCTCGTTGTACACATTACCAAGCAGTGTGGAAATGTTCGGTTTAAAAAATCCATTGCCGATGCAAATAACCAGAAGCGAGGGATAGAAGAAGGTATTTCCCGGCAATGCCAGACCGCAGTAGCCGATGCCCATAAGGATACCGCCAAGTGTTATCGAAAAACGATATCCCATGATCCTGTCGGCGAGCAATCCACCAATAAAAGGAGTGAGGTAAACCAGTGCGATATAGGTACCGAAAATATCAGATGCTTCTTTCCGGTCAAGGGCCATTCCGCCACGTTCTGAATCGGTCATGTACAGAAAAAATATTCCGAGCATGAGATAGAAGCCAAACCGCTCCCACATTTCTGAAAGGAAAAGATAGGAGAGGGCTTTTGGATGTTTCCGTTCCATAGGCGGTTAGTCTGGGATTAAAGAGATGGGGTCAGAAAGTGATAAGGAAATTTTGCTTCTTATTTAGACGCTACCACATTGAATTTCAATGTAAATTCATCATAAATCATTTTGTCACCTATGTCAGCAAAAAAAGTTTTGGAACCGTACTTTACATCAAACTTTGAACGGTCAACAATGGCAGAACCGGTAGCAAAAATTTTCCCACCTTCCATTTTAATTGCAGCTTCAAATGTAATTTCATTTGTTTTGTCCTTGATGGTAAGCATTCCCTTGACAGCATGTGTACGGCCTTCTTTCGATTCAGCAAGGGGTGTAACAGAAGTCATTGCAAATTTTGCATACGGATATTTGGCGGAATTAAAAAAATCAGCTGACTTGAGGTGGTTTTCCAGTTTTGCCTTGTATTCAGGAGATTCCATGTCTTTGTCTTCTATCGATGACATGTCAATTTCAAATATACCTGTATAATTGCCATGGTTATTTGATATTTCTCCGCCGGCAAGTTTGATAGTTCCATTGTGCTTGCCTGACATTTTTTCTGCAAACCATTCCATCGAGCTGGCAGCCGTATCAACTTTGTAAACATCAGTATGGGGTGTAATAACCGTAAATGATACCAATGTAAATGCTGTAATTGCTGCAATGAGAATAACGAGTTTTTTCATAATTGAATGTTTGGTGGATTGTAATTAACTTACGGAGTTACTTATGCAGGCTATTGTTTTTGAATATTTTTGCATCAGCTACGAAAGTACCAAAAGGAAGCAGAGATGCAACCAGGGCAAGAAATGTTTTTTTAAAAAGCCATTTTTCTTCTGAACGTACAATCATCACCCATATGCAATAAGCAATGAATAAAATCCCATGTGCCATTCCTATGATCATATTGGGCAAGGGTATTTGATAAATGTATTTCAGCGGCATCCCAATACCAATGAGCAAAAGGAAACTCATTCCTTCAAACCAGGCCAGGAACCGGAGGCGGCTGATATTTGTATAGTGCATAGCGATCAATTGCTGAAAACTGATTTGATTTTCCTGAATTAAAGAAGTGTTGATCTCAATCAACAGTTTTGAAAATATGCATCCCGCAGTATTTACATACGGTGGCATCTTCTTTAATAATCTCAGAACAATTTGGGCATTTCTTGTTAATTCCACTTGCGACTACAGCCGGGAGCAGGGCAATGGCAATGACGAGTAAAGGTAATATTGCACATAAGAAAAACCATAATATGGGGTTGCGTCCTTTGGGTTTGGCTATAGCAGCACCAACAATACCGGCGACAACAATCAGAAGTATGTATCTAATCATTGGAATATATTTTATTTATCGTTTATTTTTTCTGTAAATCACTTACTCCAATAAACGGAACAGCGCCATTGCCGGTAACTGAAGGCAGAATACCATTCCATTTTTCTATAGCTTTCAGGTTTGCTTCAATTTTCCGTAGCTCGATGAGGTCGGGGGAAATATTCATTTTTTGCAGGCGCAACGCTTCCGCTTCAGCTGTTGCAGCGGCCACTGTCTGCTCTGCTTCAATCTTGATTCTGTCAAGGTCTCGCTTTGCTTTCAGTGCATGCTGTTCGGCTGTCTGCTTGGCTTCAATCGCATCCATAAATACTTTGGAAAAGCTGAATGTTACAATAGATACTGCATCTACAGCAATGTTGGAGGTTATCAGTTTTTCGGTAAGGGCATCTTTCATTGCAGTGCTGACAGCAGGCCTTTTGGTGATCAGTTCTTCTGCGGAATATTTCGCTGATACAGCCTTGGTTACTTCCTGTATGGCCGGATCAATGATCCGTTCCTTGAATTCAATGCCGATGGTTTGATAAACAATATTTGCCTTATCGGGTATTATATGATAGTTGAGTGCGACGGATAAAGTCACATCCTGCAAGTCAGAGGAGGCTGAAGAAGCATCCGTTTGCGCCTTCTGAACTTTTACATCCATCTTAATTACATTCTGCATGATGGGTACCCTGAAATGCAAACCTTCATTTAATACCCTGTCCTGCACTGCGCCAAAATTCTGGACAATCCCTCTTTCGCCGGCTCCGATCTGAACCCATGGTTTGAATAGCATTAATACCACAAACATGATGAAAATAATAACCAGTGTCCTCACGGGTCCTTTTCGCAGCGCTTGCTGCATTGCATCAATATTGATATCCTGGTTGGCCATAATGTTTTTTCTTTTTAGTTAATTAATTCTGCAAGTTTAAATCAATTTAACTTCAGAACACATGGTTAGCTTGATTTATTATTTGAGGAGGTATTGTTTCACTGAGGGTTAATGACTTCTTTTATATCTGAAACAGCTTTTCCATAAATCCTCAAATCCTGCTCCCTACCCTTCAAACCTCAAATGCTTCACTGTCAATCCGTGATTGATCAGCTCATTCAACGAATCAATTCCGATGCGCAGATGTTGATCAACGAATTTTTCAGTGATAACTTTGTCACTTTTCTCTGTCTTAACGCCGGAGCTCAGCATGGGCTGGTCACTTACCAGAAGCAATGCGCCGGATGGAATTTTGTTTGCAAAGCCGGAAATAAAAATGGAAGCTGTCTCCATATCAATGGCCATGCAGCGCGTTTTCTGAAGGTATGCTTTAAATTCCATGTCATGTTCCCATACCCTGCGGTTGGTTGTATAAACTGTTCCTGTCCAGTAGTCTTTTTCGTGGTTGCGGATGGTAGTACTAACCGCTTTCTGCAGATTAAATGCAGGCAAGGCAGGGATCTCAGGCGGGAGGTAATCATTACTTGTTCCTTCTCCGCGAATGGCTGCAATGGGAAGTATGAGGTCACCCAGCTTATTTTTCTTTTTCAGCCCGCCGCACTTTCCAAGAAAAAGTGCTGCCTTGGGTTGAATGGCACTCAGTAAATCCATGATCAATGCAGCATTTGGACTGCCAATACCGAAGTTGATGATGGTGATCCCTTTATAAGTAGCATTGGGCATTGGTTTGTCGGTTCCGTTAACTTCCACACCATT
>CAYHHK010000039.1:23846-31635 GCA_964356415.1 uncultured Flavobacteriales bacterium | reverse complement strand
TTGCACCTGCGCACTATGAAAATCTGAAGAAAAGGGGACGCAAGCCGAAGACGCTGTCAGGAAACAATTCGATTCAACAAAAACAAGTTGAAGAGAATTCCGCCGGAGAAAATAACGGCGAAACGCAAACAGTATAAGGTTTCTTGAAGTCAGGAATTTTTCTCCTGAAGCACCTCCGCAGAAAATTTTCTTTTGTTCAAATTGTAGCAATTGCCTTTTGCAAGCACATGCACAATGAGGTTTTCAATGGAAATAGGAGAGCCTTCTTTCAGATCGGCAATGTTGCTGTGACGGATACCGTGTCCGTCGATGACGATTACCAGTCCGCTGCCCACAGCTTCCATATAGTTTCCTTCAGAGACCAATACTCCTGTATCTTCCCCCAAACCAATACCTGTGCAGGAAGGATTGGCTGCAACGGCCTGTGCCAGCCTTCCGAATCGTCCGCGTGTTACAAAGTGCGAGTCGATGATGAGATCCTTTATAAATGCAAGGCCTGTTGTAATTTTTACTTCCCCTTTCAACAAAGCCTCTCCGCTGTTTCCCTGGTATATCATCGTATTGCTCATGGCCATTGCGCCGGCACTTGTTCCTGCAATTACAAAATCAGTCTCATGAAGATATCTGTTATGAAGAATATTCAGAAATTCAGTTCCGCCAAAGATGGATGATAACCTCAGCTGGTTTCCGCCGCTGAACATAACAGCATTGCATTTGCGTATCCGATCCAGCATTTCAGGTTTCTGAGCATCATCACGGTTTCTGATATCCATTACATGGATGTTTTTGCAGCCAAGTTTTCCGAATGCATCGAGGTAATTACTTCCAACCTCAAGAGGGATGGATGATGCACTGGTGATTACTTCAATACATGCATCATGTCCGCCTGCTTCATGCACGATGCGGCTGAGTATCTGTAATTCAAAAAAGTTGAGGTTATTTTTCTGTTGAAAGTTCGGTTCCGGTTCTGTGCCTTTGTCTTCATTGCCTCCGATGGCAATTAATTTCCCTTTTGGAATTTCCATTAGTTGTTTTAAGTATGGGTGCAAATATAGTAGTATCAATAGTTCCGGACGTAGTAAGCCAGGTGGTTTTTAACAAAATTAGAGATGATGTTGTTTATAGCCGGAAAAGCAATTCAACACTGTTTCTTGCAGATAATATACTTCGATTGCTTTAAGGATCAGCGAGTTTGTTTTGCATAAATGATTTCCGCATTCCTTTACGTATTAAGTAATCTGCACTTAAGGGCTGTTGAAGCAGGTTCCGATAGAATGGCGGCGGAGGTAAAATAGCCCCGATTGCACCTTCGGGAAGGATGTGCGCCGGCAGGGAAAAGCGGGACGGGTGCAGCCTTGAAAGAAGCCGGTGCGCTCCCAATTATTGGTTTTGTATTCGCCTCCCTGGAACCAAATTTTGTGCAATAGAAAAAACTTTCTAATTTACTTCACTTTTCAAAAATCAAACTCTCAATATATGAAGATACTTGACATCCGGGCCATGCGTGGTCCGAACTACTGGAGCATTCGCAGACACAAACTTATAGTGATGCGCCTCGATATTGAAGACATGGAGGACAAGCCAACAAATAAAATCCCGGGTTTCCCTGAAAGGCTGGAGAAAATGTTCCCCACAATGATCGAACATGAATGCAGTGAGAATGTACGGGGAGGATTTTTTCACCGGGTACGTGAAGGCACATGGATCGGTCATGCCATTGAACACATAGCACTTGAGATTCAAACCCTGGCAGGCATGGATACCGGTTTCGGCCGCACACGCAGTACGGGGGAACATGGAGTATACCATGTTGTATTTTCTTACGAAGAAGAAAAAGTTGGTGTTTATGCGGCGAAATGCGCAGTCCGCATTGCTGAGGCATTGATAGACGGCAAAGAATATGATCTGACTGATGATATACAAACCATGCGGGAGATCCGTGAAAATGACCGCCTGGGCCCGTCTACAGGAAGTATTGTGGAGGAAGCCATCAAAAGAAAAATTCCGTGGATAAGGTTGAACAGGCATTCACTGGTCCAGTTGGGTTATGGCGTAAACCAGAAAAGGATCCAGGCCACTGTTGCAAGCACAACAAGCAGCATTGCTGTTGAAGTCGCATGCGACAAAGAAGAAACTAAAAATCTGCTCGAAGCAATGTCAATTCCTGTTCCACGTGGCAGGGTAGTATATGACGAAGAAGATCTTGAGTTTGCCATGAAGCGGATTGGTTATCCCGTTGTGCTCAAGCCCGTGGGCGGCAACCACGGCCGCGGAGCGACGATAAATGTCATGAATTGGGAACAGGCAGTTGATGCCTTGCATCTGGCAAAGAAAATTTCACGTGGTGTTATTGTAGAGAAGTTTATCACCGGATACGATCACCGACTGCTTGTTGTGGATTACAAATTTATTGCGGCAGCAAGAAGGACACCTGCTATGGTTATCGGTGACGGGAAGCATACATTGAAAGAATTGATCGACATCGTGAACAGCGATCCAAGAAGGGGATACGGACATGAAAAAGTTCTTACGGCAATCAAAATTGATGCGATGACAGAAGATATCCTGAAGGAAAAGGAACTGACGCTGGAATCTGTTTTAAAGAAGGGAGAGGAACTTCATCTGAAACGGACAGCCAATTTGAGTACGGGTGGAACATCCACAGATGTAACTGATATTGTACATCCATTCAATGTTTTCATGGCAGAACGTATTGCACGCATCATTGGTCTGGATATCTGCGGCATAGACATCATGACTCCTGACATCAGTGAACCACTTCATGAAAACGGAGGTGCTGTGCTGGAGGTAAATGCAGGTCCGGGTTTCCGCATGCATCTCGCACCCATAGAAGGATTGCCGCGCAATGTGGCTGAGCCTGTAATTGACATGCTTTATCCTGCGGGTTCAACTTCCAGGATTCCTATCATTGCCGTGAGTGGCACCAACGGAAAAACAACCACCACAAGACTGATTGCGCACATTGTGAAGACAATGGGATATAAGGTTGGATTTACAACGACTGATGGTATTTATATCCACAACAGAATGGTGGAACAGGGCGATTGTACCGGACCTTTAAGTGCAGAGTTTGTTTTGAAGGATCCGACTGTTGAATACGCAGTGCTGGAATGTGCCCGCGGCGGAATTTTAAAGGCAGGACTGGGTTTCCACAATTGTGACGTGGGTATTGTTACCAATGTGCAGGCCGATCACCTTGGATTAAAGGACATCAATACCATTGAAGACATGGCGCGTGTAAAAGGCGTCATTCCGGAAAGCGTGCTGCCGACAGGTTATGCTATATTGAATGCAGATGATGATCTTGTTTACCACATGAGAAAAGGCCTGGATTGCCACATTGCTTTGTTTTCTCTTGATGAAAATAATTCGCGCATCAAAGAACATATGAATAACAACGGCATTGCAGCCATTGTGGAGAATGGTTACATCACGATCTGCAAAGGAGGATGGAAGATCCGTGTGGATAAGGTTGTTGCAATTCCGTTGACGTTTTCAGGTAAGGCCGTATTCATGATCCAGAACGTTTTGCCGGCTGTGCTTGCTGCATTTGTGCAGGGATTTAAGATTGAAGACATACGTCTTGCACTTGAAACGTTTATTCCTTCACCAACACAAACGCCGGGCAGGATGAACATGTTCCAGTTCCGCAATTTTACGGTGATGGTTGACTATGCGCACAATCCTGCAGGCTTTATAGCCCTCGGGAAGTTTCTCGAGAAGATGGATGCCAAACCGAAGATTGGCATTATTGCCGGGGTTGGTGACAGGCGCGATGAGGACACGATTCAGCTTGGAGAGATCGCTGCCAGTATGTTTGATGAAATTATCATTCGGCAAGACAGAAACCTTCGCGGCAAAACGGAGCAGGAAATTATTGATCTCATCATGAAAGGCATCAGAATGACCAGCCCTGATAAAAAAGTGAAGGTAATTCCAAGCGAACCGGAAGCCATTGACTATGCGATCAAGCACGCCAAAAAAGGCAGCTTCATTACTATTTGCAGTGATGTGGTTCCTGATGCACTGGAGCAGATCATGAAACACAAGGAAGAGGAGGATCACTTTGAGCTGCATAAGGAGGACATTCCTAACATTGCTTAGTGATTATCTCAACGAAGTACGAATCAGGTACTAATATACCAATTACGAATGCGGGAATTATTGCATGAAATTAGTGTTTCGTATTTTCGTAGGATATCATTAGTAATTCGGTGAGATATTTTTTTGTAGTCAACTCATTTGGTTTACTGATAAGCCAATCTGCTATTCCTTTGTTTAAAACTTTGTTGGTTAAATAGCTTGTCTTTCAAGCATCTGCTTGATGCATTGAAATATTTTTGAGCGGAAGCCGTTTATCCTTCCCAAACCAATAATGAAGAAAATTTTGTTCATGCTGCTTTGCTGGCAGTTGATGATTGCACATGCTCAGCAAACAGTTGTATATACCGATTCTGAAAATTTATACCGTCTGGGGCTGGAACTTTTTAACAAGCAGAAATATGGGGCCGCCCAGAAGGAATTTGATGCCACGGTAAACCGCAAAGATGTATCAGCAGATGCTGCCATGAATTCATCTTTCCTTGCAGCCAAATGCGCTGTGGAGCTTTTCAATAAAGACGCTGAATACCGTTTTCTTCAATTCATGTCAGACTATCCTGAAAGTCCGCGTTACAGTGAGGCGCAGTTTGAGCTGGGTAAATATTATTACAAGCTGAAACGATGGAAGAAAGCCATTGAGTGGTTTGCGAAGATCGAGCCGAATTCACTTTCACAAAGTGACCGCGATGAGTTCTATTTCAAATCCGGTTATGCCTATTACATGACGAACGATTATGACAAGTCAGGCAAGGCTTTTTTTAATGTGAAGGATGGCGACAGCAAGTACGCTTCTGCTTCGCAGTACTACTATGCGCATATGATGTACGTGAGTAAAAATTATGAAACAGCACTGAAAAGTTTTTTGAAACTTCAGGACAGCGAGGCATTCGGGGGAGTGGCGCCGTATTACATAACACAGATATATTACCTGCAGGGAAAACATGATGAGGTGCTGAATTATGCACCATCATTGATGGACAAGGAGAGCACAAAGAATGCAATGGAGATCGGCCGGATGATCGGAGAGTCGAATTACAGGAAGGGAAATTACAAAGATGCGATCCCGTACATCAGTGACTATGAAAAAAATTCTGGAGCAGCCACCAGAACTGATTATTACCAGCTTGGTTATTCGTATGCAAAAACAGGAGATTGTGAAAAGGCAATTCCCTATTTCAAACGCGTTGCTGACCGCGATGATTCTCTTGCACAGTATGGTTATTACCAGCTTGCAGATTGTTTTCTGAAGGCCGGTAATAAGCAAAGTGCGCGTACGGCTTTCCTAAGCGCCGGAAACATGAAGTATGACGAAACTATTCAGGAGGAATCGAAATTCAATTTCGCCAAGCTGAGCTATGAGTTGAATTTTCAGTCGAAGGCCATGGAGGCATTCAAGAACTACCTTTCTGTATTTCCTCAGGGAAAACATGCCGATGAAAGCAATGAGATGCTGGTGAGTATGTATGCATCAACAAAAAATTACCGTGATGCAATGGCAGCAATTGAGAATATCAAAAACAAGACAGACAACATTAAGGCGGCTTATCAGCGCGTTTCTTATTATCGTGGAGTAGAGCTTTTCATGGATAACAAACTTCCTGAAAGTATCTCATTGCTGACTGCATCAAGAAAAAATCCTTATGAACAAAAGCTGGTAGCGGCTGCTTTGTACTGGACTGCAGAGGCGCAATTCAAGCAAAAGGAATACAATGATGCGCAGCGGACTTACAACGATTTTCTTTTTACACCTGCTGCCCTGAAGCTCGATTATTACAACCTGGCCAACTACAACCTTGGCTATTGTTATTTCAAGCAGGAGAACTACGCTGATGCACAGAGCTGGTTCAGGAAATTCATCAAAGAGAAATCGCAAACGGACAATGCGCGCTACAATGATGCTTTGCTTCGGATCGCTGATTCATTCTTCATGATGGGCGACCGTTCAAATGCAGCCGACTATTATTCACAGGCCATAGACAACAAAGCGCAAAGCAGCGATTATGCGCTTTATCAGAAGGCCGTGATCCTTGGAATTCAGAATAAGACAAGTGAAAAGGTCACCACGCTGCAGAAGATATTCAATCAGTATCCAAAGTCAATCTATTTTGATGATGCTTTGTATGAAGCCGCCAATGCAAGTCTTATCAAGGGTGACAATGACCAGGCCAGTATCTGGTATAGGAAAATTATCAATGATTATCCGTCAAGCAGCTATGTGAAAAAAGCAATGCTGGGTCTGGGACTTGTGCAGTACAACAGCAAGCAGGATGAAGCTGCCGTTGCAACATATAAGTCAGTAGTGAATAAATACCCCAATACAGCAGAGGCAAAAGAAGCGCTGGCGCAGCTAAAGAATATTTCTGTCAGTCAGAATAAGGTGGAGGATTACCTCGCTTATATTAAAAATGTACCGAACGCTGATGTATCTCTTGCGGCGCAGGATTCTTTGGTTTATGAATCAGCCGAGTTACGGTATACGCAGGGAAATTGTGAATCTGCAGTGAAGGAGATGGAAAACTACCTGCAAAAATTTCCTGAGGGAGCATTTCGCATCAATGCAACTTATTACAAGGCCGATTGCCAGTACAGGAACAAGCAATATGAGTCAGCATTGAGTGGTTATAATTATGTGATCTCCCAAAGCAAGAATGCATTCACCGAAAAATCGTTGCTGAATGCAGCACTGATCAATTTCAGGTTGAAGCAATATAACAATGCACAAACCAATTTCGAACAACTGGAAGCGGTAGGAGAGGTTCGCGACAATATCATTGCTTCACAAGCCGGACAGATGCGTTGTGCTTACAGACTTCTGCAATACGACAAAGCTATTTCGAATGCTGACAAACTGATCGGTTCTACTGCAGACAAAGACCTGCAGAATGAAGCCCATCTTATCAAAGGCTTGTCTGCTATGGCCAAGGAAGACCTCACCATAGCCAAAGCAGAACTGACCATAGTAAGCAAGCGCACCAATTCGGAAATGACTGCAGAAGCAAATTATCATCTGGCAGTAATTGAATTCAAACTGACAAACTATAAAGAGTGCAAGGAGCAGGTGATCAAGTTGCAGGACCAGGTTCCAAGCTACGACTATTGGATTGCAAAGGGATTTATTTTGCTTGGAGACAATTACCTGGCGCAGCGGGATACTTTCCAGGCCAAGGAGACTTATAAAAGCATCATAGAGAACTACCAGAAGGATCCGAATGACCCGGAGGACATAAAAGCACAGGCACAACAAAAGTTTGGTGAGCTTGTTGTTACAGAAAATAAGAACATCGAAATAAAGAAACCGGAGATTGAAGAAGAGCCGGTGGATACGACGGGCAATTAGGGGTACTAAGTACTAAGTGCTAATAATTACGAATGTACTAAGTACGAATAGGTACGAATCTACTTAGTACGAATGGGTTTGTGCGGTAGACCTCCCTTTAGGGCCGGGGTGAGCGGTGGCAATTAGAAATACTAAGTACGAATTGATACGAATATACTAAGTACTAAGTACTAAGTACGAAGTACGAATGCGGGTAGAGCGGAGGGCTTCCCTTTAGGTCCCGAAGTATCGGGAGGGGTGAGCGGAGATGTACTAAGTACGAATTGATACGAATATACTAAGTACGAAGTACGAATGCGGGTAGAGCGGAGGGCTTCCCTTTAGGTCCCG
>CAYHHK010000039.1:15600-23746 GCA_964356415.1 uncultured Flavobacteriales bacterium | reverse complement strand
AAGTATCGGGAGGGGTGAGCGGTGGCAATTAGGAGTACTAATTACGAATTGATACGAATGTACTAAGTACGAATAGATACGAGGTACGATGTACGAATGGTTATGTGCGAGGGACTTCCCTTTAGGGTTAGGGTGAGCGGGGCAGGTGGCAGTAGGCAGTTGGCAAAGAAACAGCCAGTGACTTTGTAAATAAATTCAGAATATAAAACACTTTGCGGTCTTTGCGCCTTTGCGTGAGATGGCTTTGCGAGAAAAATGAAAATGAAAAAATATATTTTATCAATTGTTGTTTTAAATCTTGTAGCACTTTATTCCTTTGCGCAGGATAAAGAACTTGGCGACAAGGAATACGTGATCGTAAAGGATTACAAGCCGGTGCTTGCCGAGTCGAATAAGATCAGTGATTCACCGGAAGGCGACACTTCCTATTCGAATCCGCCGAAGATGAATTACAACATTGAGCCGAAGAAGCTGGAGACAAATTTTGAAGCAGGTGTGATCCGTGCGGTAAAAATCAAGGAAGAACCCATAGCAAAATTATACCATTCGCTGGTGAAACTAGGTCTCGGAAGTTACAATGCCTATACAGGAGAGTTGTTTTACAATTCATTGCGTTCGAAAACAGGTCATGTAGGTGTTCATCTCAAACATTTTTCATCTCGGCCGACCACATTGAAGAACAGAACAGGGCTTTACAGCAATAACCTCGGGGAAGTGTATGGAAAATATTTCCTGGACAATGCCACATTCAGCAGCAGCTTCGGCTATGAAAGGGATGTGATGCACTATTATGGTTTTTATGGCAGTCATGGCGAAATTGATTCCGTAATCTCGACCAAGCCGGATGCCACAAAGCAGCGTTTCAACAACTTCAATTTCAAAGCGGGGATCAACAGCAACTGGGTTACGGACAGCCACCTCAATTATGATGCGATCATTGAATACAACGGGCTGAATGATTTGTTCGGCGTTTCCGAGAATGATTTCAACGTGCGCGGCGGAGCCGGGAAAAAATTCGATGAGAATTATTTTGGTCTCGGACTCGACTTTGACTATTTCAAAAAGCAGGAAGCAGACTTTGAAAAATTCGACGTCAATTCAAGCCTGAGCCGGTACATGGTTACAATGAATCCTCATTTCAAGCGTGACTTTGACAAGATACATTTGAATGTTGGTTTCAATTTCTCAATTGAGCACAACTCAGGACCTGTGACAGCTCATTTCTATCCTGATGTACATGTTTCTGTTCCCATTGCAGAACACATCGTTTACATATTTGCAGATGTAACAGGCGGATTGCAAAAGACAACCTACAAAACGCTTACCGATGAAAACCCTTTCACAATTCCATCTGTGAAGTTGCTGCATAACCAGAGTAATGACCTCGTTCTTGACGGCGGATTGAAAGGAAATTTCTCCAGCCGGGTTTCATTCAATGTCATGGTGAAATACACGAAGATGACAAACATGGTGTTGTTTGTGAATGACACAGCATTGTATGTAGACGGCAATGACAGCACTGTTCATGGTAACATGTTTAACATTGTTTATGATGACGGCAAATGCTTTGACATCCATGCAGAGGTTGCATACAGGAACAGTGATAAACTCAGCATTGCACTGGCATACGATTACCTGAGCTATCAGTCTACGATCGAAAAAAAAGCCTGGCACAAACCCGGCAGCGAAATGCGGCTGATGGTGAAGTACAACCTGAAAGACAAGATTCAGGCGAATGTTACGCTGCTTGCAGCCGGAAACCAATACGGGCGTTCATTCACCACTGACAGTATTCCAAAAGTAGTTGCCAAAAAACTCAACGGTTATTTTGATTTCAACCTCGGCCTTGAATACCGTTATTCCAAAGTGCTCTCTTTTTATTTTAACATGAACAATCTTTTCTTCTCGAGGTATGAGCAGTGGTACGGGTATCCTTCGGAGAAGTTTAATATGATGGGGGGGCTGACTTATGCGTTTTAGATTTATGTGATCATGCTTTTGTTCTCAACATTTTTTTTGTAAATTAGCCGGTAACTGGAAGAATGAGAAAGAGGAAGCCGAAGGGACTTGACTTTGAAATTGACAAGCTCACAAATTCGATTGAGAATGTTGTTACAGGAGATGGTTTTCCAACCGATATTATTTTGGTTTAAAATCCCGATCTGAAAACAATCAGCAAGAAGAACGGATGGATGTTTGACTGGAAATTTGAATTCAAACAACCTAGAAGAGAAGTTTACAAACTTGCGATCGTGAATAATCAATCAGTTATTCAGGGTTTGATAAGCCTGGAAGTTAAAAACGATCATGTGTACATGCACCTGGTAGAAAATGCGCCCTTCAATAAAGGGAAGAACAAAATTTATTCCGGTGTGCCCGGTAATCTCGTCGCCTTCGCATGCAAACTTTCATTTCAAAGAGGGAATGAAGGAAATGTTTCTTTCATCTCTAAAACACAACTTGTAAAATATTATGTTGAAAGTTTGGGAGCTGTACATTTTGGTGGGCGGTTGATGATCATTGAAACAGAGGCAGCATTAAAACTGATGAATAAATATTTCAAAAGCTAAAAAATGAAAACAAAGAAAACGGAATTCGAAGTTGACTTTTTAGGCGGACAGGAATCTCTCACTAAGGAAGAAGAAAAAGCCATCAGTGAATTTCTTAAAAAACGTAAGCAGTTACGATCTAAGCGGAGAACACACAAGTCAAAGGAACTGCTTAAGCCTTCGATGTTGAAAAGGAAGAATAAAGCAATTGCCAAATAGCTGTAAGCGGTTTAAAGCCTTGGTTGGAATTTCAGCGAGGCACATATCAATTACTTCACGAATATTTTTAATCGCTTCTTCTACTGTTTTACCATAGGAATGACAGCCATTAAAAGCAGGGCATGATACGATGTAGATGCCATCTTCATCCTGCTCAATAAGAATAGGAAGGTGAAGTTTTTTTTCTGTCTTCGTTTTCATAATGCGAATTTAAGTATTGAGTGGATGAAAAAAAATATTTCCACTCTAAGTGAAAAATTTCAATTAAAACTCCTTAATCTCCTTCCACGTAAACTCCTCAAAGCTCTAATCTGTGGCTTAATTTGCCCACCTATAAAGTATGGTTTTACAAAGCAGATCCCGCTGATTTCGCGGATTTCAGCTGATTTGCGAAGGGTGTAAATCAAATTTATTTGCTGTTTGGTCTTTTCCTTTAGCTTTGTAAGCACCATCCAGGCAGCATGAGAAAACATCTACTTGTTATTGTATTGTTTTTTATTTGTTCCGAATCCTATCCGATTATCCACTGGCAACCGTATCCAATTCATGCAGTTGTAACAGGGGCTGCAATGAATCAACGTGTTGAATGTTCTGTATATGATTCACTCCTTGGGAGCTGGCAGTATTTTAATACAGTGTATTACAACACCAATGTTGCAATCGAAGACAGTATTGCACCCATCATTGTATTCTATACTTATTTTACAAATAGCTGGGATAAGGACTCAGCATACGGATATCTTATTTATGATCAGGAGCTGCATCAATTTAAACCGGTGATTTCCCATTTCGGTGATATCGCACACAATGGTGATGCTGATTATTGGATAGGAACTTTTGATGGGCAGGTTGAAACCTATTACGAGCACATTGATTCATGGCAAGTGGATATGATTTCCTATGCGAGATCGTATTTATATGATATACTTAAGCATGCCTGGATACCTATTGGTGGCGCCATGTCCGATGAAACTTTTGGGGACGCTTATGTTTCAGTAGGGCATGGAGGACTGGCAATTTCGAGGGGATCATGGCACAGCAATGATCGTGAAGGAGGAATTAAATTTTATGGACCTGCAAACCAGGATTCGATTTCAACATTCATTACATACCTTGGTGCAGTTGGCGGTAACCAGGATTTATATTACATGGAGGACGATGGCACATGGAGTTCACATATTGGCTTTAGTGCAATGGATCTCGGACCAGGTGCGGGAAGTATCGGTACGAGCGACCCGGGTAATTATCAGTGTTACGGCAGCGTACTTTACCTGTACGACAACATTACTGCTTCAAATTATTTTGCGATCTATGATGATTCACTTCATCGTTTTGCAATTGATACGGTCTCATTTCCTATATCAAATATCAATGTGAAAGAGCGTGTTGTTGCTTTTACGAATGCATCGGCATCCACAATTTATTTTGAAGCATTCAGCCCGACCTTAAGAGCCTGGGTTAAAGATTCTGCTGCTGCAGTTTCAATTACCTTACTTTATATTCAGGATGGTACTGTGCATTGGGTTGACAATGGAATATCTCATATTGCTGGTTATGATGACGTTTTAGGATGGGGTAATTTTAATACTCCGTTGTTACTTAATTTTCATAAAACTGATTTATCATCTGTTGCAGGATATCCTTTAATCTATGTAAGAGATTATTCAATCGGTACCGACAGCACCTGGTATGATTTCGGAGACGGCATCACAACACTACCCGGTACGCAACACTCGCTTTGGCACCTTTATAAAGTCAATGGGCATTATGGGAATAACTTCATTACAACCTTAAACTATTCTGTCTGCATCAATGCAGGAACTCAGAGTTTCTGCCAAAGCGATTCAATTCTTATGTGTGCACTTTCAGGAGTTGCAAGCGTATCCACTGATTCAATTTGCTACGGTGATTCAGTGACGATTACACTTTCGGGTTATGCAGGAAACATTCAATGGCAGACCGCCAGTGGCTCTACATGGTCAAATGCAACGGGTACAGGAAGCGATAGTTCTTCATACACCATTTTGCCAACATCCAGCCTCTACTATAGGGCGATGGTTACCAATGGAAATTGCATTCCTGTATTTTCGAATGAGATCAGAATTGTTGTTTTGCCAAATGTAAACCCCGGGACTGCAACGATCACTTCAGACACGATCTGTTCGGGTCTTTCGGCTACACTAAAATTGCAGGGCTATTCAGGTTCAATCCGGTGGCAGCATTATAACGGAGTTGTCTGGATCAATGAGACCGGAGCCTGTAATACTTGTGCCAATTATACTGTGAGCCCATCTGCAACAACCATTTACAGAGCAAGCGTCTCGACCACTTTTTGCGGTGTTGATTCAAGCTCATCCATTACATTAACTGTTCTACCGCAATTACAGAATCCTGCTGCGATGAATGATACTGTTTGCAATCCGGACACTGTGAATCTGCTTGCATCGGGGGGGACGGACTATTGCTGGTATTCCAATTCAAACGGTGATACGTTACTTGATTCAGGTCCGGTATTATCGAGGTTTCTGTATTCAACAAAAACCTTTTACGTCCGGTCTGTAGATGGGGTACATCATGCAGGACCTGTTGACACACTTTTCGGAAGCACCGGAAATTATTCAGGGCAGAATTATGGACTGGTGTTTGATGCCGCTGCCCAGGTTACGATTGAAAAGGTGTATGTCTACCCGAGAAATACAGGATCAATAAATATCCGCTTGCTTAATTCATCAGGGATTCAGCTTACAAGTAAATATTTTTCAGTATCCAACATCATGACAAAAACACCGCTTTACCTTGGCTTCGATGTTCCTCCCGGTACGGGGTACAGGCTGGTTGCAGATGTGGCTAACCTGGTGTATAATGTTTCCAATGTTTCGTTTCCCTATTCGTCTCCTTCAGGAGGAATAACAATTACCGGTTCCTGGAGGCAATATTTTTCCGTGGATACCATATATCTTAATTTTTATGATTGGGTAGTAAGCGAAGGATGTCACAGCAATTTAGTCCTTGCAAAAGGAATCGTTGAAGCTGGCGCAATGGCAGGCAACGCAAGTGTCTCCAATGACTCTATTTGTCCTGGTACAAATGACGACCTGAGAATTTTCGGTTCAATAGCAACAGGTATCCAATGGCAAAGCAATTCAGGCTTTGGTTGGATCAATGAAACTGGCGCCGGCGCTAACCTCACTTTTTACCATGTTTATCCCAATCAAAATATTCAATACCGGGCAGTGGTAACCTATACAGGAGGGTGTATTTTGTCGGATACAAGTACCGTGCTTAACGTAGGGATGCTTCCCTCTTTTCCTGATCCTATTACATTCAATGATACGATCTGCCCTGGAGAAGTTGCCAACTTAAATGCGCTCGGTTCAGGAACAATGAGCTGGTTTGAATCGAATCAAAATTCATTAGCGCCAATTGATACGGGAAATATTTTTGCTGCAACTCCCTTGACAACGACAACCTATTATGTCCAGGCCTCGGGAGGACAGGATTTCAATTTTGGTCCGCCAGACACTTCATTGGGTTCATTGGGTAACGGTGGAACTACTTCAATGGGACTATTGTTTCACGTATCAAGACCCGCAATGCTCGAGAAAGTATATGTTTATCCGAATGCAACTTTAAATCAGAATATACAACTTGTCGATTCCGCGTCCAACTTGATTATAGATTCAAGAAGCATTCAACTTACAGCAGGTTCTGGTAAAACACCTGTTTATCTGGGGTTCACGGTTTACCCTGGCAGAACATATCAATTAGTAACAACTCAAAATACTCTGCTTTGGAATTCTACTAATGCTTCATATCCATATACTGCAGGCGGAAGTCCTGTAGAGATTGTAGGGTATTGCGATCCTGTAGTTCACGTTGGAGGCAATAAATATTATTATTTTTATGATTGGGAAGTCAGCGAAGGGTGCAAGAGTAACTTCATTCCTGTGGAGGCTGTAGTACTTACCCCGTCAATACCAATCATAACTATAAATGAGGATACACTTTTCAGTACCTGGGGCTTATCTTTTCAGTGGTACCAGGATGGCAATTTACTTTCAGGAGATACACTCAATTATCTTATTATTCATGGTGACGGATCCTATGCTGTTTCAGTTATGGATTCCAACGGCTGTTTCTCTGCTTCAACCCCATTTATTATTACAGGACTCGATTTCAATCTTGCTGCAGAGGAGATTTTCATTTCTCCAAATCCTGCCACAGCAATGTTTGTCATCAGAAGTACTATCAAGGGGAAAAAAGAAATTGAAATCTTTAATGCAATTGGAGCAAAAGTTTATACCGCTTTGGAAAATAAAAAACAAATTGAAATTAACGCAGAAGCGCTTGCCCGTGGAGTTTATTATGTAAAGGTGCGCTCTGAAAAAGGAACTTCAGTCCAAAAACTAATCATCCAATAATTCTCAAATCACCACATCTTCAAATCAGCTCATCGTTAAATCTTCAAATTATTTCCCCTTAAACCGCTCTATCGCCTTTTTCGTAAACTCCGACAACACCAGCCTCCCGCTAATTTCTGCCCGCTCAATTAAAAGCGTGTCCCAGTGATCGGTTCCCTTCCAAAATACTTTTTTGAGGTCACTCATGGCTTCAGGATTGCTTGTCGCAAGTTTTTGTGCCATGGTCAGCACCGCCTTGTCCAACTCTTCCACAGAAGAAAAAATTTCTGCATACAAACCTTTTTCTTTTGCCCATTGAGCCGTTTGCCATTCAGTAGCATCAATGCTAAGTTGAGAAAAAGCCGACGTTCCGATTTTGCGCTCTACTGCCGGTCCTACTACAAAAGGTCCTATGCCGACTGCAAGTTCGCTGAGCTTTACAGAAGCTGAATCCATGGCAAGTGTGTAGTCAGCTGCACATGCAAGTCCGACACCGCCGCCAACGGCTTTTCCCTGTACACGGGCTACCACAAATTTTGGTGCTTTGCGCATGGCATTAATGACGGCAGCAAAACCAGAAAAGAATTTTTTCCCTTCTTCCAGATTTTGGATGGAGATCAGCTCATCAAAAGAAGCACCTGCGCAAAAAGCTTTCTCGCCTTCGCTTTTAAGTATGATGACCTTCACATCCTTATTATTCCCGGCGGATTCAATTTCAGAAGCAAGTTTTCTTAAGATGGTTCCGGGTAAAGAATTACTTTGGGGATGAAAAAATGTAATGGTGGCGATTCCGTTTTCGATGGTTGTTTCTGCTTTTCCGTTTTCAGGCATGGTGCTTAGGTTACAATATGCAAAAGAAAGAAAAATGTGTCACGAAAAGGCGCAAAGGCGCAAAGAAATAAAGACAAATCAGACATATCTAATTTTCATTAATGATAACAATGCACACTATCTATTTCGGAGTGATGTGCGTGGGTT
>CAYHHK010000039.1:0-15500 GCA_964356415.1 uncultured Flavobacteriales bacterium | reverse complement strand
CGCAAAGGCGCAAAGAAAAAAAGACGAATCAGGCTTATCTACTTTTCATAAATGATAACAATGCACATTATCTATTTCGGAGTGATGTGCGTGGGTTCCCCTTTAGGGTTAAGGGTGCGGGATGGCCAAAAGAAAGAAAAATGTGTCACGCAAAGGCGCAAAGAAAAAAAGACGAATCAGACATATCTACTTTTCATTAATGATAACAATGCACACTATCTATTTCGGAGTGATGTGCGTGGGTTCCCCTTTAGGGTTAAGGGTGCGGGATGGCCAAAAGAAAGAAAAATGTGTCACGCAAAGGCGCAAAGAAAAAAAGACGAATCAGGCTTATCTACTTTTCATAAATGATAACAATGCACATTATCTATTTCGGAGTGATGTGCGTGGGTTCCCCTTTAGGGTTAAGGGTGCGGGATGGCCAAAAGAAAGAAAAATGTGTCACGCAAAGGCGCAAAGAAATAAAGGCGAATCAGACTTATCTGCTTTTTTTATTGATAACAATGTGTACAACCTATTTCGGAGTGATGTGAGTTGGTTCCCCTTTAGTTGAGGGTGTGGGAAGGCCAAAAGAAAGAGAAATGTGTCAACTAATAAGGTGTGTAATTAAATATGCGTATGCTTAGTTTATCAATTGACGATAATTGCTCATCATTCCCGACTGCATACCACGCCTTCGAAAACCAAATTAACTGATGCAATAAAGGATCATGCATGTATTAATGGTGCAAGGCCGGGCATCAGTACCCGGAACTAAGGATGAACAAAAGGAAGCGCACTTTATCATCCGTAAAACATCGGTATATTCGTATAAATTCGTATTTAGTATATACTATTTTTTTAATTTAAAATTTCATGTAGGTTTGTTCTGCCTATTATTCTTTCACAATTGTCAGAAAGAATATACACGATTTCTGCTGATTTCCTGGATTCAATGTATCGTGTATATTTGTCGCATCCTTTAATTGTAAACTAATAATCCAACCAAAATGAGTAACAACAACGATTCACACCCACGCGGGCTGTACCTATTGTTCTTCACTGAAATGTGGGAGCGCTTCAGCTACTATGGTATGCGCGCAATTTTTATCCTGTACATGACGAAAGCATTGTTCATGTCAGGTGCTGATGCATCAAACATTTACGGAAGCTTTACAGGCCTTGTATATCTCACTCCGCTTTTGGGAGGTTATCTTGCTGATCGTTACTGGGGAAACAGGAGAAGTATATTGTATGGCGGGATCCTGATGGCCATTGGCCAGTTCCTGATGTTTATGAGCGGAAGCAGCGTGACTGACGGTGTGCAAAATGCATCTTCCATTTCTACCATGTGGGCAGGGTTAACGTTTCTCATTATCGGTAACGGATTTTTTAAACCGAATATTTCAACAATGGTGGGGCAGCTTTATCCTCAGGGGGATCATCGCATTGATGGAGCTTTTACGATTTTTTACATGGGAATCAACCTGGGCGCATTTTTCTCACCGCTTATATGCGGTGGACTTGGCGATACGATCGTTTATGATCAGGCAGGGAATATAATTTCTGGAAGTATACATGATTTTCGTTATGGATTTCTTGCGGCTTGTATTGGTATGATTATAAGTGTTATTTCTTTTGAGCTATTGAAGAATAAACACCTGAGAACACCTGATGGAGTGGCTGTTGGAATGCCAAAGCAAAAGATGGATGCCAAGACTTTATTCACCGTGATTGGTTCTATAGGATTGATTTTTTTCCTCCTGAACTTTAAGACTTTATTCAATCTGGACTTTGATATTATTGGTTACCTGATTTATGCAGCCATCTTCGTAATGCCACTGATCATTTTCAGTGACAAGTCACTCGTGAATGATGAAAAGCAACGGATTAGTGTAATATTCATTCTTGCATTTTTCGTGATCTTCTTCTGGGCTTGCTTTGAACAGGCGGGTGCATCACTTACATTATTTGCTGATACACAGGTAAAACGAGATGTTAATATTCATCTTCCCGGCTGGTTGATTCTTGTAGCTTCTCTTGGACTCGGATATTTCCTGATAAAGGCGTTGTCCTGGTTCTTTGAATGGAAGAAGAGCATGCAAACCATTATTCAGGTAGTTGTTGCAGGAGCATTAGTGCTGTTATATTTTTCCGGATACATCACTGATTTTGTCAAGAATGAATTTCCGGCTTCATGGTTCCAGTCTGTAAATCCACTGGGCATTATTGTTCTCGCACCGCTGATGACGATGTTCTGGAATTCACTGCACAAAAAGAATCTGGAACCTTCGTCACCCATGAAAATGGCATTTGGTTTATTGCTGGTTGCCATTGGCTATGTTGTAATTGCATACGGTGTGCATGGAGTAGACTCTCAGACAAAAATCAGCATGTGGTGGCTGATTGCATTGTACATTATTCATACGATAGGTGAACTTAGCCTGTCGCCAATCGGTTTGAGTATGGTTTCGAAACTAGCTCCTTTGCGTTTTTCTTCCTTGCTAATGGGAACCTGGTTTCTTGCTAATGCTGTAGCAAATAAATTTGCCGGAACTTTATCGGCGTTGATTCCTCCCGGTGCCGGTGAAACACCTGCAGATGCAGCTGCAGCAATTCCAACCTTCCTCGGAGTTCAAATAACCGACCTGTTTACTTTCTTTTGTGTGTTTATCGGACTGAGTGGGGCAGCTGCACTAATCCTGTTCGCGATGTACAAATGGCTTGAGAAAAGAATGCATGGAGTAAAATAGAAATTTCCGAATTTCAAATCCCGAAATTCGAAATAGTAATTTATATAAAAGCGTCTGCTGAATTGATTAGCGGGCGCTTTTACATTCAAGGCAATCTGACCAATTATCTAATAAAGAATTTTTTCAGGGCTTCTGTAAAATCTTCCGGCGCGAGACACGGCTTGTTTAACTTACGGTCAATAAATACCAGCGTCGTATCAGCGACTGTGATCAATTCGTCCTTTTCATTGTAGATCTCATAGTCAAACCTGATCCTTGCCATTGGAATTTCGGGGATGGTCACTTTAATGGTTAGCTCATCATCATAGAAAGCAGGCTTTAGGTATTTCACCGCGTAATTTAATACCGGTAACATAATGCCTTCATCTTCCAGTTTCTTGTAACTGAAGCCGAGGTTGCGTAATGCCTCAACTCTGGCAACTTCGAAATACTCTGCATAATTTCCGTAGTAAACGTACCCCATTCGGTCAGTCTCTCCATAGCGCACGCGGATTTTTATTTCGGTTGCATACATATTTTTTTCTAAGGTAGGAGTTTTTTGAAAAAATAATTTTCCAGCGAGAAGCGATTTAATCATTTTTGTTTTCCGTAAAACATTTTGGCGAAAATATTTTTTAAGATTTATTTTTTTGAAAGTGAAAAATCAATCAAAACTTTTATCTAACCTTGTTGCAGGTTATTTCTCACCTTTCATGACAGCAGGCAGATTCTATTTCATTCTTCTGTTTCCCTTTCTGGCAGCGGCTTGCAGCCAGTCAGGAAAAATTACAAAAGTCGAAACCAGTCAATATGCTTTTCGCGACACCTTGAATGCATCTGTTGATTCAATGATCGAAAGGGAAATTCAACCATACCGCGATGGAATGGCCAACCAGATGAATGAGGTAATTGGAACCTCTGATGTCGCCCTTACCAAAGGCCAACCGGAAAGCCTGCTTGGCAACTTATTTTCTGACGTATGCTTCAGCATAGCGAATGAGACATACTTTACTACTTCTTATTCAAAAGCGGATTTTGCATTTTTTAATAATGGAGGAATAAGAGCCCAATTACCCAAAGGTAAAATTACAAGAGGGAATATTTTTGAACTGATGCCTTTCGAGAATGAACTCGTTGTTTTATCGCTAACCGGTAGTCAGGTTAAAAGAATTATTGATTACATGGCATCAAAGGATGGTGTACCCGTAAGCCACCTTCGGTTTAAAATTATCAATCAACAACCTTCTGATATCTTAATAGACGGTGTTCCATTTGACAGTACAAAGGAATACAAGGCACTCACTTCCGATTATCTCGCAAATGGAGGTGACCAGTATTTTTTTCTTACTGAAGTAAAAAAGGAGCACCTGAACCTGAAGATCCGCGATGCACTGATCCTGTATTTTCAGCAGCAGACAAAACAGGGAAATACGATTACTGCTAACCTCGATCAACGGATCAGCCATGTCAAATAGAAGAGATTTTCTGAAATCGATGGCAGGTGGCGCAGCTCTTTTGGGACTGAGCTGGAGTCCGAGTGATGTTTTGGCAAAGCATGAAATAGAAAAAATTACTATTCTTCATACGAATGATGTGCACAGCCACATTGATCCTTTTCCGGCAAACGATCCGAAGTGGGCCGGACTTGGAGGGGTGGCAAGGCGGTCTTCATTGATCCGGAAAATCCGTGCAGAAGAAAAAAATGTATTGCTTCTCGATGTAGGAGATGTTTTCCAGGGGACTCCTTACTTTAATGTATATGGAGGTGAGGTGGAATTGAAAATGATGAGCGAAATGGGCTATGATGCATCTACCATTGGCAACCATGATTTCGATCATGGCATGGATGAACTTGTCAGGAACCTGCCTCATGCTACTTTTCCTTTTATCTGTTCGAATTATAATTTTACTGATACAGTATTGAATCAGAAAACAGTTCCATCAAAAATATTTACGAAAGGAGGTATAAAAATCGGTGTCTTCGGATTGGGTATAGAACTCCGGGGACTCGTTGATCAAAAACTCTATGGCAACACACAGTATCAGGATCCAATAGAGAAAGCAGCTTATTATGCGCATTACCTGAAACAGGATATGAAGTGCGATATCGTGATCTGCCTCTCACATCTTGGGTACAAATACAAAGAAGAAAAAGTTTCAGATGAGATCCTTGCGAAGCAATCACTCAACATTGATCTCATTTTGGGAGGGCATACACATACTTTTCTTGACAATCCGGTTCGCTACCGGAACCGGCATGGAAAAGAAATTCTTGTCGCTCAGGTTGGATGGGCAGGAATCAAATTAGGCAGGATAGATTTTTATGTAGAGAAAAATTCAGGAAGAAAGGATGCAATTGGCTCTACTGTAAAAGTTTCCGAAAAATCAATAGTATAAAAAAAATATTATTCTTTTTTTTATTTGAATATTTGCGTATCAGTTGCACAACAATGAATGCTCCGCCTCGAATCGGAGAGAAAAGATAAAATAAATTTACTTAGATTATAAAACACTAACCAAAAACATTTCTGAAACCAATATGGATAAATCAAGTGAGAGTGTTTGGAAAAAATGTCTTCAGATCATCAAAGACAACGTAAGCGCCCAGAGTTTTAAGACATGGTTCGCTCCCATCAAGCCGGTAAAGCTTGAGGAAAAAGTTCTAACAATAGAAGTGCCCAGCCAGTTTTTTTATGAATGGCTGGAAGCGCATTACATCTCATTGCTGAAAAAATCGATCCGTCATCACCTCGGGAATGAGGGTCGACTTGAGTACAGCATTGTGATGGAGCCTTCTGTAGAGGGACAAAAAAATCCGTACACAGTGAAATTCCCGGCGCGCGGAAACGCTGCACTCAGGAATAATCCTGTGTCCGTTCCGGTTGCTGCTGCACGAACCATCAGCAATCCGTTTATTATTCCCGGCCTTAAAAAGGTGAACGTGGAATCACAGCTTAACCCAAGCTATACCTTTGATACTTTTATTGAAGGTGAGTGCAACAGGCTGGCGCGTTCTGCAGGTTTCGCTGTTTCCAGCAAACCGGGAGGAACATCCTTCAACCCACTCTTATTATATGGTGGCGTCGGAATGGGAAAAACCCACCTTGCCCATGCAATCGGCATTGAGATCAAGAATAAATTTCCCGGCCAGACAGTTCTTTATGTTTCTTCCGAGAAATTCACCACACAGTTTGTGGAAGCCATCCGAAACAATGCGCAGAATGACTTCATCCATTTTTATCAGATGATGGATGTTTTGATTATTGACGATATCCAGTTTTTTGCAGGTAAGGAAAAAACACAGGATGTATTCTTCCACATCTTTAACCATCTGCACCAGACAGGTAAACAATTGATCCTTACTTCTGATAAGGCACCTGTCGATATTCAGGGTATGGAGCAGCGCTTGTTGTCGCGTTTCAAATGGGGACTTGCTGCAGACCTTCAAATGCCTGACCTCGAAACCCGCATTGCAATCCTATATAAGAAGATGTACCTCGATGGCATTGAACTGCCGAAAGAGATCGTTGAATACATTGCATACAGCATCACTTCAAATGTACGTGAACTTGAAGGCGCACTGGTCTCAATTCTTGCCCAGGCTTCTATGAATAAGAAGACCATTACTTTGGAACTTGCGAAACAGATGATTGATAAATTCGTAAAGAATACCAATCATGAAGTTTCAATTGACTACATCCAGAAAGTGGTATGTGACTATTTCGACTTACCAATTGAGTTGCTGAAATCAAAAACCCGCAAGCGCCAGGTAGTTCAGGCAAGACAGATTGCTATGTTCTTTGCCAAGAGCATGACTAAATCATCTTTGTCAAGTATCGGGATGCACTGTGGCGGAAAGGATCACGCTACCGTACTTCATGCCTGCCGTACAGTGAATAACCTGATTGAAACAGACAAAAAGTTCAAGGCAAGTGTGCAGGAGCTGCAAAAGAAAATTGCAGTTACCAGCAAGCAATAAGTTTGAATAACACCTCAGTGAAAAATGCCGTTCCTTAGTGGGCGGCATTTTAATTTTCGGGCTAGCCTGAAAAGATTAAAGGTAAAATGTATTTTCGCAATTCTAAAAAAAATATTTATGCCCTCTCTAAGTCTAAAGCGTCCGCTCGTATTTCTTGACCTTGAAACAACCGGTGTCAATGTAGGTGCTGACAGGATCGTGGAAATTGCCTTGCTGAAAATTCATCCCGGAGGGGCAAAGGAATCAAGGCGCTATTTGGTTAATCCAACCATTCCTATACCTGAAGTTGTTACGAAAATTCACGGCATCAACAATGAACAGGTGAAAGACATGCCCAAGTTCAGTGAATTGGCCGGTGAGATCCATGCATTTATCGGTGGCAGTGACCTGGCCGGTTACAACTCAAATAAGTTTGATATTCCTATGCTTATTGAGGAGTTTACAAGAGCCGGAGTTCATTTTGATATATCTGTCTGCAAACTGGTTGACGTACAAAACATCTTTCACAAGATGGAACAGCGCACGCTTTCTGCTGCCTATAAATTTTATTGCAGCAAAACACTTGAAGGAGCCCATACCGCTGAAGCAGATACCAATGCCACGTTTGAAGTGCTTGTTGCACAACTGGAAAAGTATGAAGACCTGAAAGGCGATGTGGACTTTCTTTCTCAGTTCAGCACCATGCACAGGAATGTAGACCTTGCCGGGCGCGTTGTAATGAATGAAGAAGGAGTCGAAGTATTTAATTTTGGTAAACACAAAGGCAAATCAGTAAGGGAAGTATTTAAGAAGGATGCATCTTACTATGACTGGATCATGCAAGGAGATTTTGCCACCAATACAAAGAATGTGATGACGCAGCTACGGCTCAAAGATTTTAATAAAGTATAAGGCTAATTTTCTGATTAGTAAATTCGCAAGCATTCCCTGCCCGTCCCGATAGCTATCGGGAGAGTCATTCAGGCGGGGTTATTCGTGCAATTTGTAATTAGTAGATTAGTATTGATTCGTAATACGTACCTTTCATATCGATTGGAGCTAATGTATCAAATAAAAATTTGGCACCCTCTCGCACACCCCGCCCCTAAAGGGCGCCATCGCACCGGTGTCCCGTTTGAACTTAAATCTTTCATATTAGTTGGCTGACAAATATTTTTTAATTTCAAATCATAATTTCCATCCTCAAACATTACCCTATTGGTAATTAGTACATTCGTTTCCATTCGTAATTAGTTACTCATGAAGATAATCTGCATCGGCCGCAACTATGTTGAACATGCCGCCGAATTAAAAAATGAAGTTCCGGGAGAACCGGTATTTTTTATGAAGCCGGATACTGCCCTTCTTCCTGCCGGAAAGGACTTTTACATCCCTGATTTTTCAAACGACATTCACCATGAAGTGGAACTGGTGCTAAGGATCTGCAAGGAAGGAAAGCATATTGCTGAGGAATTTGCTTCGAAATATTTTGACCAGATCACTGTGGGTCTCGACTTCACCGCAAGAGATGTACAGCAGAGACAAAAAGAGAAGGGATTGCCATGGGAACCCGCGAAAGCATTCGACAGCAGTGCACCGGTAGGATCATTTATTCCGTTGGATGAAGTCAAAAACATAAAAGACATCAATTTTGAACTCAAAAAAAACGGGATAACCGTACAATCCGGGAAAAGTTCATTGATGTTATTTTCATTTGAGAAAATTATCGCTTTTGTTTCCCGTTATGTGACGTTGAGAAAAGGGGATTTCATTTTTACCGGCACTCCAAAAGGAGTAAGCAGGATAGAAGCAGGGGATGAACTGGAAGCTTTTCTTGAAGGAAAAAGTCTGCTCAAAGTCTCTGTGAAGTAGTTCAATCAGGTTTTATCGTGTAATTGTAAGTTGTGCCCGGAGCTTTCTCTTTGTATTGATAGGAAAACTGGACAGGATTACTTGCCTCATGTAGCCGGAAATGAATATTGATTGTTTTGTGAAACACCACATAAAGCCCTTTGTACTTTTTCTTTTCAAATTGAAGCAACTTCACCAGGCGCACGGCCTCCTCATCACAACCATGTCCTAAGCCGTGCTTCACTTTTGCAGCTGAAACTTTGCCAAAGACATCAATGTCAATCTCGACTGCAACAGTGCCTTCAATTTTAAGTTCCATTGCTTCTTCCGGGTAGCAAAGGTTTTTCCTGATGAACTCGTCCATTGCCTTATTCCCTCCGGGATAATTCGGTTGTTTGATAAAGCTTTCGGGTTTGCGGGATTTCATTCCGGAATTTGTTCGACGCTAAGGTAATAAACATGAAACGGTGTAACGAGAAAAATAGAACGCAGATGACGCGGATTTTACAGAAGCTCTTGGAATAAATCAGCATTAAATTTTCACCATTAGTGATATCACAGGCATGATCTATTTTCAGAAAAAATGAGTCCAAAAGAAAGGGCCGCCTTACGACAGCCCTACTAAATTATGAATTGAAAGATATTTTATTTCACTTTTCCCACGTAGCTCCATTCACGGGTATCTATCTTGATGATCTCACCGATATTTACAAAAAGAGGAACCTGGATTGTTGCCCCTGTTTCAACAGTGGCAGCTTTAAGAGTATTGGTAGCAGTATCTCCGCGAACCCCCGGCTCTGTATAGGTCACTTCCAACTCAACAAATGTCGGTGGTTCAGCACTTATTGGTTCATCGCTTTCAAATGCAACCTTCACAGTCATGCCTTCTTTCAGCAATTGTGCACTATCACCAAAAAGTACTTTTGGAATATGAATTTGCTCAAATGATGTCGGATCCATCACTACCAGATGTTCACCTTCAGGGTAGATAAATTGCATTTCTCTGAATTCAACACGTACCATTTCTACCTCTTCATCTGCGCGGAAACGGTTTTCTACAACCTTGCCGTTTTTCAGATTTTTCATTTTCGCCTGGTAAAAAGCGCGCAGGTTGCCCGGTGTACGGTGAATGACTTCCGTAACTTGAACCAGTTCGTTGTTATACCTCAGGAAAGCACCCGGTTTAACATCATTGATTTTTGCCATTTTTTGAAGATTTTTTTCGGGTTGCAAATGTAGAAAAAATGGGTACGAATAACGAAAGGTTTCGAATTTTCGAATCGTTAGTGGTTCGAATAACGAAAGATTCCTATTTTTTCGATATTGATCCGTAATTGGTTCGAATTTCGACAGTTTAAGAATTTGAAAACAGGGAACAATTTACCGAATAAGTTTTTGGTCTATTCGAAATTAGGAATCCCGATCTATCGGGACGCAAGGATTGGTTATTCGCACAATCTAGTATCCCAGTATTTTCATCATGCTTTTTGCACTCTGTTCCTTCGCAAAAAGCTTGGTGACAATTTCTCCGTCTTCTTCACGGTCGATGATTACATGCTTTGGTGCAGGGATCAGACAGTGCTGAATGCCTCCGTAACCACCTAAACTCTCCTGATATGCTCCTGTGTGGAAGAAGCCGATATAGAGAGGGTCTTCGTTCAGGTCTTCCTCTTTTGGCATGTAAACCTGATTTACGTGGCTCTCTGTATTGTAGTAATCGTCGCTGTCGCAGGTAAGTCCGCCAATGTTCACACGAACGCAGTCCTTCTCCCAGTGATTAATTGCAAGCAGGATAAATTTTTGCTTGATCCCCCAGGTATCCGGAAGGGTTGTAATAAATGAACTGTCGATCATATACCACAACTCATTGTCATTTTGCTGCTTTTGGTCTATCACAGAATAAAGGGTAGCACCGCTTTCAGCAACGGTGAAGCTGCCGAATTCAGTAAACAGGTTGGGCTCAGCAACGCCCTGTGCCCTGCATGTAGATTTTATCTGCTTTACGATCTGCTCAGCCATGTATTCATAGTCATATTCAAATCCAAGCGACTTGCGGATGGGCCATCCTCCACCGATGTCGAGAGAGTCAAGCTCCGGACAGATCTTTTTCAGTTCGCAATACACGTTCACACATTTGTTCAATTCACTCCAGTAGTAGGCATTGTCCTTGATTCCCGTGTTAATGAAGAAGTGCAGCATCTTTAGTTGAAACTGCTTGTTTTTTTTGATGCTTTTTACAAAATAGTCTTTGATCTCACTGTATCGAATTCCCAGCCGCGAAGTATAAAATTCAAAATTCGGTTCTTCCTCAGAAGCAATCCGGATCCCGATCTTCACTTTCTTTTTTCCTTTCAGGAATTTTGGATAATGATCCAATTCATTCATGTTGTCAATGACAGGAATGACATTGTTAAATCCACCGTTCACGAGGTCGGCAATTCCCTTAATGTATTGCGGGCGTTTAAATCCGTTGCATATAATAACAGTGTTCTTGTCGATCTTCTTAGTCTGGTATAGTGATTTGATAAGGTCAATGTCAAAAGCCGAAGAAGTTTCAAGGTGAACGTCATGTTTCAATACTTCATCAAGGATAAATGAAAAATGCGAGCTTTTTGTGCAATAGCAATAGGTATACGTGCCTTTGTAATCATTCTTTGCAATAGCAACGTTGAAAATCCGTTTGGCTTTCTTAATTTGCGAGCCAATCTTCGGAAGGTAGGAGATCTTGAGGGGAGTTCCGTATTGCTTGATAATATCCATCAGGTCAATACCATAAAAGTTCAGGTTGTGGTCAACCACTTCAAAACCCTCCTGAGGGAAATAAAAAGTTTGTTCAACAAGGTCGCGATAGGTATTCTTCATGGAGGTTTGAGGTTTATTGTTTTGGTCCCGATCTGTCGGGATGAGGTTAAAACCGACACAGTTGGATTCGTAATTCTTTGCGAATGTAAGTGAGTTGGATTTACAAAAGTAATATACTGCAGGATTGTTGAAAATATTTTCATCAGAATTGAATTGCAATAAAGGAACTATACCTTCAGTAATTCGTAAATTCGCCTCTGCGTAGCAGTTATTCGTTATTCGTAGATTCGTACATATTCGTTATTCGTACAATTAGTAGTTCGTAAATTCGCATTGATTCGTTATTCGTACCTATGAAGAAGCTTAAGTTTTTAGAAGTAAAGTCAGAAATCGGTGCAGGCACCCGCGGCGCTTCCATGGGCGTGGATGCCATCAAAATTGCAGCATTGGATTATGGAAGCAACCTGTTCAAGAAGATCGAATCGGTAGAAGTTCCCAATGAGAACCATTTGCTGTTTGAGTCCTCCGGAAGCCCATATGCCAAGCGGATCAAAGGGATGCTTACCATGTATGACAGGGTTTCCAATGCTGTAAAAAGCGCTCTCAAGAATAATGAATTTCCTGTTGTGCTTGCCGGAGATCATAGTACTGCGGGAGGTACCATTGCCGGGATCCGTATGGCTTATCCGCGCCAGCGATTAGGCGTTATCTGGATTGATGCGCATGCCGATCTTCATTCACCATGGACGACGCCTTCCGGCAATATGCACGGTATGCCGATTTCTGCTGCCATGGGAGAAGACAACCAGAGTAATAAAATGAACAAGCCTGATAAGGAAACACTGGAGTCGTGGAATAAAATAAAGAAGATCGGTAATATTTTTCCTAAGATCGAATGGAACGACATCGTTTACATCGGTTTGAGAGACGTAGAACCGGAGGAATCATACCTGCTGAAGAAAAACAAGGTCAAGATCTTCAGTACAAGTGAGGTGAAAAGGAATGGTGTGGAGAAAATTGCCCGTGACGCTTTGCAGCACCTCAACCGCTGTAACCTGCTTTATATTTCATTTGATGTGGACTCCATGGATTCTTCCATTTCTAAAGGAACCGGAACACCCGTGCGAAATGGAATTACCGAAAAAGAAGCGGGCAGCTTACTCGTCCGCTTGATTCAAAATGAAAAAGTCTGTTGCTTTGAAATTGCTGAAGTAAATCCTACGCTGGACAAGGAAAATCTCATGGCGGAGAATACCTTTGAGATTCTTCAGCGGGTTGTGAGCCAGTTAGTGTATTAATGTTTTTTAAAAGAGAATAACCACAAAGACACTAAGAGCACAAAGCTTCACAAAGAAATCCTTGTTGGTTCTTAGTGCCTCAGTGGTAAGTTTTTCAATTTCCAATGAAATTCGAACCTGAAATAAAATCTGCAATTGCAAATGCTCTCCATCACCTTTATTCTATATCAGTCGAGGCAGATGAAATCAAACTTGACGAAACGAAGAAGGATTTTGAAGGTGACGTCACGCTCGTTGTTTTTCCTTTTACAAAGAGTTCCAAAAAATCTCCCGAACAAACTGGGAAAGATATCGGGGAATCACTGATTGCAAATTGCAAACTGGTTTCTGCCTTTAATGTCGTTAAAGGCTTTTTAAATCTATCAATCAGCGATACTTTCTGGAAAGATTTTTTTGTGAATGCCTCAGGGAATTACAAGAATTTCCTTGACCTGAAAAAAACATATGCAACTCCCGGGCATTTGATGGTGGAGTATTCATCGCCCAACACAAACAAGCCACTGCACCTCGGACACATGCGGAATATTCTGCTTGGTTATTCAGTAGCGGAAATCCTTTTAGCAGTGGGACACCGTGTAGAGAAAGTGAATCTTGTGAATGACCGCGGTATCCACATCTGCAAGAGCATGCTTGCATGGAAAAAATACGGTCATGGAGAAACACCGAAATCTTCACATACAAAAGGGGATCATCTCGTCGGCAAATATTATGTAGAGTACGACAAGAAGTTTAAGGAAGAGGTGGCGGATCTTGTTCAAAACGGGATGAACAAAGAAGATGCGGAAAAGAAAGCACCAATTGCCAAAGAGATCCAGGAAATGTTGTTGAAATGGGAAGCAGGCGATAAGGAAACGATGGATCTCTGGAAGATGATGAATGGCTGGGTGTATGAAGGTTTTGAAATCAGCTATAAAAAACTTGCCGTCGACTTCGACAAAATTTATTATGAATCACAGACCTACCTCCTCGGAAAAAAGATTGTGGAGGAAGGAGTGAGCAAAGGAGCATTTTTTAAAAAGGATGATGGCTCCATCTGGATTGACCTCACTGATGCTGGGCTCGATCAAAAAGTTTTATTGAGGGCAGATGGTACTTCAGTTTACATTACCCAGGATCTCGGAACTGCGTCACTCCGCTTTGAAGAATTTACCGGACTGCAACAATTGATTTATGTTGTCGGCAATGAACAGGAATACCATTTCAAAGTCCTGAAGGAAATTTTCAAAAAACTAGGTAAGCCATGGGCTGATGGCTTGTTCCATTTGTCATACGGAATGGTAGATCTACCTTCCGGAAAAATGAAATCGCGTGAAGGGACAGTGGTGGATGCTGACGATTTGATTAAGGAGATCGATGAAGAAGCAGAGATGACAACCAAAGCGCTCGGCAAGCTTGACGATTTTGACAGTGAAGAGGCAAAGGCGTTGTATCATACCATTGGAATGGGAGCACTCAAGTATTTTATACTGAAGGTGGACCCAAAAAAGAAAATGCTTTTCAATCCGGCGGAGAGCATTGACCTGAACGGGAATACCGGACCGTTTATTCAGTACACGCATGCGAGGATCAGGAGTGTGATAAGGAAGGGGGAGAAGGTGTTTGAAATGCAAGTAGGCAGTATGCAGTATGCAGCTGGCAATCAGCAGCCGGAAAACCCAACCACTGACAGAAGCATAGTGAAAGTGCTTTACCGTTATCCAGTAATTGTGAAAGAAGCTGCTGAGAATTTTTCTCCGGCTGTGGTGGCGAATTATGTATATGAAGTGGCGAAGGCATTCAACCATTTTTATCACGACAATGTGATTGTAGATGAAGCTGATAAGAACACATCACTTTACCGCATGCAACTTGCATCGCTGACTGCAGAGGTGATTAAGGAATGTTTGCGGTTGCTGGGGATTTTGGCGCCGGAACGGATGTAGGAGCCTCTCCCCCGGCCCCTCTCCAAGGGAGAGGGGAGGAACAGCCAACAGCCGCATCCTATTTTTGTTTGGGAAAATTAAACTTGACAAGTTCATGATGCACCATGCCAAATGCTTCATCCAGTCCATATTTCAGCCCGTCTTCTTTGGCAAGCCAGGTTTCAAGTTGTTCTGCGGATGGCTTTGGTCCCGGCATAGCCATTTCTTCGTCTGTAAGTTCCCGCAAGGTGTATTTTTCTATTCCCATTTCTGCAGCAACTTTAATGAGCGAATTCAGTTTAGCCTGCGAAGGAGATTTAAAAGTGACGGCTTTCATTTTTGTTTAATTGGTGCAAAGATAATTGATACCATTACTCAGTTTAAAAATAATCCAATAATGTTTTTGGTATAATGCCGATAGAGTAGCTGTAATGGTTCAAAAGCTCCATAAGGAGTCCTTTGGACCGTAAGGCACATTGGACTATTACAGATACCGTATCGGTACGATTCATTAGTTGAGTTGAAGAATTCTTGAAATCATTCTTATTTAATAGAATTGTGTTCGCCAAATAAACACTTGTATTCTTGAGTAATTCTCTTAATTTTGTTCGAACTGAAGACGAATCAAATCCTAAATTGAATCGGATTTACCAAATCAACCAACCAACCAATCAACTATTCAACCAATCTTAATTGAAAAAACACCTCCTCTATTTTTTTCTATTAGTGATTCTTGCTTCTTCAGCCAAATCACAGTTTGCGTTTATCCCCGATACCAACTTCCGTAATTTTTTAATGAACAATGGCTTTGCGGGTTGTATGCAGGGAGATTCGCTGGATACGACTTGTACGGCGGTGGTCAATGCGACAAGTATCATTTGTAATAATCAAAACATTCAAAACTTAAGTGGAATTGAATACTTCGATAACCTGCAACAGTTAAATATAATTTATAACCAGGTATTCTATTTTCCTCGCC
>CAYHHK010000038.1:19000-31950 GCA_964356415.1 uncultured Flavobacteriales bacterium | reverse complement strand
TTTCAAACAAAAATACCGATCTACAGACTCATGAAGATTTTACTCTTCCGGTTTTAATTCCTGCTGCTCTGCGGATATTGTCAATTGAACCAAACCTTCTATAATAAGTTTGCATCGAATAATGAGAATGTTTATCAATATCCTTACGAACAGGAATCCTTTTTATCAGACGCTGTACCCTTCTTAAATCCTTTAGTAGGATTTCATCACTGTGATATGGAATTCTATTTGTACTAAAGCCCTCCTTCCTTAATTTCACCTGAATTTTTTGAGCCATCTTTTGCGAGATTCCTTCCTGCCTCATTTCCTTCAATAGCGGAATGCGTTCCAAATAATCTGCGAAATTTCGCATGCTTGCATAATAATTCTTATACTCAATTTTTCGCTGCTTAGCCTCTTGTTTCCGGAATGCCTGTGTACCTTCAAGAATTTTTTCTAATTTTCTTCTGCTGATTCCATCCCGCTTCATTATTTCTGACGGACTTAATCCTGCTTGGACCCAGTGCAAATATTTCTTGCGTAATGTTGAGGTAGAATATATTTTCTTTTTACGTTTAGTTTTTACCTTTTTCATGCAATTAATTCTGCTTTAATTAATAAATTTGAGCTGGCAAAACAATAATAAAATTCTATACCGGCATACTCCTTTCCAAACGTCAATAATCAGATAAAAACCCTTAGATAATCATACACGCCCCAACCGTCTCATTCGTTCCCTCATCAATTAAAATAAGGCTTCCTGTCAAGCGGTTCCTGCGGTATTCATCAAAAAACAATGGCGCTGTGGTGCGGATGTGAACGCGGCCGATGTCGTTCATTTTGATCTCTTTGTCATTCTCCATCCGGTGCAGCGTATTGATGTCTACTTTGTAACGAATTTCTTTGATGATGCAACGGGCTTCTTTGGTGGTGTGACGAACAGTGTACTTTCCATTCAACTGCAACGGTCTTTCATTCAGCCAGCAGACCATCAGTTCAATGTCCTGACCCACCTGAGGAATATTGTTTTCACGCACGATCATGTCTCCACGGCTGATGTCAATTTCATCTGTTAAGCGAATAGTTACAGACATCGGAGCAAATGCTTCTTTCACCTCGCCTTCGAAAGTATCAATTGCCTTGATGGTGGTCGTAAATCCGGAAGGAAGCACCATTACTTTGTCGCCGGGCTTGTAAATACCTCCAGCAATGCGGCCGGCATAGCCACGGTAATCGTGGTGTTCCTTTTGTTGCGGACGGATCACATATTGCACAGGAAAACGGCAGTCAATGTGGTTATGGTCTCCGCTGATGTGCACGTTTTCTAAAACGTACATCAGCGTTGTGCCCTGGTACCAGTCCATGTGCTTACTACGATCAACAACATTGTCTCCCTTCAGTGCACTAATGGGGATATACTGCACATCATTGATATCGAGCTTGGACGAAAAACTCTTGAATGAATCTACAATACCATCGTACACTTCCTGTGAATATTCAACCAGATCCATTTTATTTACGCAGACAACAACGTGTGGTATCTGCAGCAACGATGCAATAAATGTATGGCGGCAGGTTTGTTCGATCACTCCTTTTCTTGCGTCAATTAAAATGATGGCAAGGTTGGCGGTGCTTGCACCGGTCACCATGTTTCGGGTATATTGAATGTGGCCGGGTGTGTCGGCAATAATAAACTTGCGTTTAGGCGTAGCAAAATAACGGTAGGCCACATCTATTGTGATGCCTTGCTCCCGCTCTGCACGAAGGCCATCCGTAAGTAAAGCAAGGTCGACGTAATCATGTCCTTTTTGCTTACTTGTCTTTTCAATGGCTTCCATCTGATCTTCAAAAATGGATTTGCTGTCGTATAATAATCTTCCGATCAAAGTACTTTTTCCATCGTCAACGCTTCCTGCTGTAGTGAAACGAAGCAATTCCATGTCGAAATAGCTGTTATCTTTAGTCATATTACTCTCAGTATATTCAATTTAACAATCTTCACGCAAAGCAAAATAGATCACAAACAAATAATCAGAAATGTTATTTATCATCTTTCATCATGAAAATTCACTATTCGTATTTTCGTAGGATTTAATTTGCAATTCGCCGGACTAGAAATACCCTTTTTTCTTCCTGTCTTCCATTGCCGTTTCTGATCGTTTGTCGTCCTGCCGGCTGCCTCGTTCTGTAACCCTTGACGCAGAAACTTCTGCAATGATTTCATCCAGCGTTGACGCAGGAGATATTACCGCACCGGTGCAGGTCATGTCGCCTACCGTCCGGAAACGCACACGCATCATTTCAACTTTTTCCTCTGGCTTCATCATCATAAAATCTGACCAGGCATAAACCACCCCGTCTCGCACAAAACATTTTCTGTCATGCGAAAAGTAGATAGAAGGAATTTCAATTTTCTCCAACGCAATGTATTGCCAGACGTCCATTTCAGTCCAGTTGCTCAATGGAAATATCCTGAAGTGTTCTCCATGGTGCTTTTTGCCATTGAACAAATTCCATAATTCAGGCCGCTGATTTTTTGGATCCCACTGTCCGAATTCATCACGGTGTGAAAAAAATCTTTCTTTAGCCCTGGCTTTTTCTTCATCCCTTCGAGCACCACCCATTGCTGCATCGAATTTAAATTCCTCCAGTGCATCAAGCAATGTGGTTGTCTGAAGCACATTCCTGCTGGCATTGATACCCTTTTCTTCTTTTGAACGACCTTTATTTATAGAATCCTGAACGCTGCGTACGATCAGTTGCACATCAATTTCTTTTATCCACCAGTCGCGGTAGGTAATCGTCTCCGGAAAGTTATGCTCTGTATCCACATGCATCAGAGGAAAAGGAATACGTGCAGGATGAAATGCCTTGCGTGCCAAATGCGACATCACAATAGAATCCTTCCCTCCGCTGAAAAGTAGCACCGGTTTTTCAAACTGCGCTGCTACCTCGCGAATGATAAAAATACTCTCGCTCTCGAGCTCCTTTAAATGTGTGAGGTTGTATGTATGCATAATTAGTCCAGTTCAATTTTGGGCTTGATCAGTTTAATTATTTTTTCTGCAGCCTGTTCAACTCCCATTTGATCACTGCGGATCTCTATTTCAGCACGATCAGGAATTTCAAAAGGTGAGGATATACCCGTGAAATCTTTGATCTCACCCGCCCTTGCTTTCTTATATAGTCCTTTGGGATCGCGCAATTCGCAGATCTCCAGCGGACAGTTGATAAATACCTCTATAAAATCTCCCTTTCCTACAAGGTCCCTTACAAGTTGTCTGTCTGCTCTAAAAGGTGAAATAAATGCAGTCAAAACTATTACACCTGCATCAATGAATAATCTCGAGACCTCACCAATGCGTCTGATATTTTCATTCCTGTCATCATCACTGAAGCCCAGGTTTTTATTCAAACCGGTTCTGATATTGTCTCCATCGAGCAGGTAGGTTAGAAACCCCCTTTCATTCAGCATTTCCTCAACCTTGCCGGCAATGGTACTTTTTCCTGAACCACTCAGGCCGGTAAACCAGATGATTTTCGATTTTTGCGCAAGCAACTCCATCCTGTCATTGCGCGAAATCTTATGTTCGTGGGGTACAATATTTTTTCCTGCTGTCATAAACGGCCGCAAAGGTAATTTTGTACGCTAATTCGGAATAAAAGATACCAAAAAAATCAGGCAGAAAGCAATCTGTTTGCCCTCTGCCTGAGATATCAGATAACAACTTGCAGATTAATTCAATACTAGACGGTTGAATGCCTGGCGGTCACCGCTTAAAACATGTATCATATAGATACCTTTTGTTACGTACTCCAGGTTCAGTGTCACCCTGTTTTCACCAATCAGCACTTCACCTCCCTTTAGCAATACAATCCGACCTGTAAGATCCATCACCTGTATGGTGTAGCTCGAATTTTCAATTGATGAAAATAGAATCTCACTGTTGCCAATTGAAGGATTTGGCGAGATGCTTAAATCGAATGATTCTGAGGAACTTATACTACGACAATTAAAGGCAACTGTAAGTGATTTGTATGAACTGGAACCACAGCCGTTGTTTGCGCGAACCTTAACGATTCCTGCTGTTGCGCCAAAGTTAACTGCGACCGATGTCGAAGTAGTTACGAGCGTTGTGCCTGAAGAGGTCACCACCCCGTCAAAAATGGTAGCGCCTGCCGGTACAACCCAGGTATAATTGACTGCTGAAATTACTGCAGGTGTCGAATAAGCTACTCCAGACTGACCGGCACAGGCTGTAGCCGATCCGGCAAGGGATGCAGGAGGCGCAGGCTTAGACCTCACTGTAAGTAACCGAACCGGACTTACGCTGCAATTGTTGTTAGCTGTTACCGATAGCACTCCTGTAGAAAAAGGTGCTGAATAACTTGCAGTTATGGTATTGGTTCCCTGACCTGAATTAATGGTTGCAGTAGTCACACTCAGTGACCAGCTATATGTCATTCCGGTAACCTGGGTTACGGTATAAGGCAGATTTGATGCACTACAAACTCCATAAGACTGGCCTGTAATTGTACCCGGAATAGCAGGATTGTTACGAACAATGTTCAGCTTGCTTTCAGCGCTGCTTCCACAGGCATTGTTCGTGACTACACGTAAAGTGTCATTGGCAGTATATCCTGCAGTGTAGTTAATTGTCACGCTTCTGGTCCCGATACCCGCTGTAATAATACCACCGGCCGGAGGTGTCCATGTGTAAGATGTGGCTCCGCTCACAGCTGCAACAGTATAATTCCTTGTATCTCCCGGGCAAACCTTTGAAGAGCCTCCAGAAGTTGAAATGGCTCCGGGTGTTGCCGGTACTATACAGCTGGTAACAGTTGTTTGCTGTGCTGAAGATCCGCTGCAACCATTCACATCAGTATAAAAATAAGTAATTGTGTATGGCCCACCTGCACCGGCGACTGATGCTGTAAAAGTATTTCCTGAGATTCCGGGTCCACTGAATGTTCCTCCTGATGGTGATCCTGTCAAAGTTGAAGGAGCAGCACCGACTGCGTAACTTGATGCAAGTCCACTGAATGACACCACAGGCAATGAATTCGCCACGGTTGTTGCTGATGAATTACCTGTACAACCATTTGCATTACTTACGGTAACACTAAAACTTCCTGCAGTAGAAACACTAATCGCTTGTGTAGTTGCGCCGGTTGACCAAAGATAGCTGCTGTATCCCGCTCCTGCATTCAAAGTTGTTGAACTGCCTGAACAAAATGACAATGTTCCAGTAATCGCTGGTGCCGGATTTGAGTTTACATTAATTGTCGCTGGCGAACTTGTCGTATTACAACCATTTCCGTTGGCCACATTATATGTAAAAGTCGTACTTGAACCTGTGTAAGGATTCGGAACACTGAATGTTCCACCTGCCGGGCTGCCGGTCAAAATAATTGGCACACCACTGCATCCTGAAGCATTGTTTGCAGTAGGAGTATTTGGTGTTGTCATAATTGTAACCACAAGTGAGGAGGAAGTCCCGGTGCAATTTGCGTTCGAACCGAAGACAGAAACTGTAGAAGATGTAATTGTATTCGGAAAAACAATTACTGCTGAAAGCGTGCCCTGTCCGGAAGATACAACTGCACCGCCTGTTGCTGCCCAGGTATATGTGGTGGCATTTGCAATTGAAGAGGTATTAAATGTAATTGGAATATTGGCACAGAAAGAAGTAAATGCCGTTGTTATGCTTGCTGCAGTAGCCACCTGTGCACTGATGTTAATATTCGCACCATTGTCGCTGCCGGTGATTACAGGGCTTGAGCTAACCACCCTGATCCTGTAACCGCTTCCTGTTGCTGTACCTGCAGGAATTGTTGCAGCAATTATTCCTGAAGTTGTTCCTGTAAGCGTACCAATAGAAACAGGACTTGCAAATGATCCTGCAGAATTGGAAAGTTGTGCAGTAAATATATTGCCGGCATTTGCACTTCCTGTAGTAGTAAAGGCAATATTTTTTGCATCACCGGCACAATATGACAGTGGAGATATTGCAGTTGTACTTATAGCAGTTAGTCCGGATGCTGCAGTAATGGCAAAATTGACATTACTCATGTCAAAGAAAATATTTCCTACAGCTTCAACCTTAATTCTTGCTGTGGTGCTGGCAATATTGGGTACAGTAATGTTTTCCGTGCCATCATTTGAGGTGCTTGCCAAAAGAACTGTTGGAAAAGTATTTCCGCCATCGGTAGAAAGTGAGATCTTTACGTTTCCACAATTGATCGGCGCACCGTTTGAACCATTCACGCTCCATGTTACTGCTTGCGACGAACCTCCTGCCCAACTAACTGCCGTGTTAGGTGCCGTTACGGCAAAAGCACCGCCTGCAGCCACAGTAAGTGTTACATTCACGTCAGGGTGCATTACTCCTCCTCCACCCATTTTATTATCACGGGCAGTCAAACGGAATTTTAGTGTGCGCGCCTGATTCGGCAACCACTCACCTACCGAAGCTGTGTTGTTAATGATTGAAGTAAGATTTGGAAATGTTCTTGAAGGTGACGCTACCGGAGAAAACGGCCTGAATTGGGGAGCTGTTGTGCTTTGCACATTCAATGCCCCCGCAGTTCCAAGGTCCATCTCTTCCCACGAATAAGTCAATGGATCGCCATCTGCATCCGTCGCAGTTCCTGTTAATACAAATGGAGTAGAAATCGGAATAATATAATTTGCTCCCTGTGAAGTCACATTTGGAGGAGTATTTCCGGAGGCAGTTGTCGCAGCGCAGGTATTTCCATTACCGGTTGTGGAAAAGTTTACAATTTCATCGAAACTGTAAGTATGAAAATAGGCTATGCTGTTTGAAGCCAGATTATCGGCACCGCAGATACCCGCATATGCCATGATGGTAATTCCGCTTCCCGGCTCGTAAGCAGCTGAGGAAGCACGGTTTCCACTGCATGAACCTGTAGCACTGTTGAAGGTATGGTTCCCTCCGAACTGATGACCCATTTCATGTGCAACATAATCGATATCGAAAGCATCACCTACAGGATTTGATGAGCCGGTTACCCCTCCTGCTTTGTTTGACGAAGAACATACGCATCCAAGGTATGCCACGCCACCACCGCCTGTGCTGAATACATGTCCTATGTCATAATTTGCAGAGCCTATCACATTCGTACAAGTGGTTTGATTCTGACCGAGCATGGTCCCTCCGCTCCCGTTTGTGTATGGATCAGTGGAAGAATTGGTATAAACAATAGAACTGTTATTGGCGACCAAAGTCATTCTGATAGCTACCTCGGTTTCATAAACGCCATCAACACGGTTAACACTCGTTACAATGCCAGCCATTGCGCCGGCAACTGTTCCCCCTTTTGTTGCAGCGTACTCGCCGGTACATGCCACTGCCAGACGGTATGTGCGGAGTTGAGCTCCTGCCACCTTCTGAGCATAAAGATCACTCGGAATAATATCATGCATATCATCATTATTGCCCCTTCTTGCACCTGATGATTCACATTCAAAATTCACTGAAGCAGGAAGGTCTCTTTTATAATAACAAATATAATCATCCGTGTTGTCTAAACAATAAGGATCGATCCATGCGCTACCTTCTGGCGAAAGCACCATTGCATGAAACCCTTTCGGTGTCATGTCAAGGCGGATACTTGCATTGGGATTGTCAATTCCCTGACCTGCATACGTTTTTATATCAGGATACTGTGCCGCAAGATCAGGATGCATCACAGGCGTTTCCCAAATCCTGAAATGCATTGAACCTCCATCAGGCATCGGCATTTCAAATACAGCAGGACTGTTTTTCATATTAGCGGGAGATTCTACCGGTGCTGTGCTGAAAAATTGTTGCGCTGCCTGTTTATTCAAATGAAGGGTCCGGAACTGCTTCGGAAATGTGTATCGCTGCCCTGTAAGTGATATCTCGTTTTCCGAAATATCAGTCAGTATTTTTGGTGATGTTTGCGCATTCGCTACGGCATATGATAAAGCAAATACAAATGATGCAATAAGCCAGCTACGGCCGGCAGGCGTAAGTAATTTTCTCATTGTTAATTTATATTAATAAAATTGTTATCGCAGATAAACCTTATGCAAAAATAATTTATTCTCCTTTAAAACCAAGCATAAAAGGCTTGCAGGGATATCATAAAATATTGGATAAATTCTCTATTTCCAAATTGCGTTGGTGAACAGGCCCTTTTACATGGTAAAAACCTACTGGCCTATCGGATGCCAGGTCGTCTTGATCTCCTGGAAGTCCATAATAAAATAAGGGCTTTGTGTTTCAGGATTCATCCAGTCATGTTTTGAATAATCAAGCACTCGCTTCACATTGTTGGCTGCATTGATTTGTATGGCCTTCAACTGCTCATCATTTGTATTGCAGTATGCGATGGCATTCACATCCATATGTGAAGAAAAATGGCCGTGTAATTCATTTGCATTACCGGTAAGTAAATTGACAACTCCTGCAGGAACATCGCTTGTCTGCAATACCTCTGCGAACGAGATGGCACACAAAGGTTTTGATTCAGAAGCAAGAACAACGACTGTATTTCCGCCAATAATGGCTGGGGCGATTACTGATATCAGGCTGATAAGTCCGGTTTTTTCTGAAGCAATTACCGAGACCACTCCTGTTGGTTCAGGAATTGAAAAGTTGAAGTGTGATGATTCAACGGGGTTAACAGAAGAAAACAACTGAATGAATTTATCACTCCAGCCTGCATAATGTACTAAACGGTCAATGCTGAGATTTACTTCATCAATCGCAGCAGCATTATCAATACCCTGCTGCATCAGTTCATCAATAAACTGTGTCTTCCTCCCTTCAAGCACTTCTGCAATGCGGTAAAGAATCTGCCCTTTATTGTATGCCGTTTTTGCTCCCCATGCGGGCTGCGCCTTTCTTGCAGCAACAACGGCCTCCCGAAAATCTTTTCTGGATGACTGGCATATGTTACCCAATTGCTTGCCATCAGCGGCCTTTAAAATATAATAGCGACCGGATTCCGTTCTTGGAAATTTTCCATCGATATAAATTTTATACGTCTTAAGTACGCCTATCCTCGATTGTTTTTTTCCGGACGAATGTCCGTTTTCTCCGCTTCCATTCATGCTTGCGTCTGTTTTTGCTTGTGTTTTGACTATATCCATCACATTATAAATTTAAATAATGATAAACTTCCCAGGTACAACACCATCAAGGGAAATGATTTTATAAAAGTAAATTCCTGCTTCGAGGTGTTCTCTTTTGAGGATTTGGAGATCCGCCCTGCCATTTCGTATCCTGACAATCCTGCCGGCAGCATCGGTTATTTCCATTGATAAATTATCAGAAGTAAAATTACTCAACAGCAATCTCGCTTCATCGTGAAAAGGATTTGGGAAAAGGCTTAAGGTTGCGTCATGCTTTATTTCATTGACACCAATTCCAGAATCCACAAAAATTTCTTCGCATGATGACGCGAAATGTGTGTCGTATAAACCAAGAAAATCATCCTCATAACACCGAAGACCAATGCTTGGCGGATCACAAGTCGCAGATTGAGGAAAAAGACAAAATTTACTCCCGATCCATTCAATCATCGGCCCTTCAAACACGTAAGGCAATCCGTAAGTAGCAACCGTATGTATATATTGCACCTTGCAGAACACACCGTTGATTGTATCAGTACCGGTAGAATCAACATGCAGCCGCAACGAATCAGATACTGTATTTTTTGCAATTACCGTCCACTCTTCGCCTTGATTGAGATTAAAATCATAAAGCAAAGTGAATGCATTCAGCACAATATTGAACCAATAAACCCTGCGGTTGGTTTCATAAACGTAATTAGGAAAAGGATTTCCGCATGCACATTCACCTGCAATAATATGACACACCTTTCCCTCAATGACCGTATCAGTCACCGATACAATGGCGCGCGGAAAATGCTGATGAGTAGGGGCATTGTAATCGTCGTAAAACCATGTTGCACCCATTTGTCCAAACTGAGCCTGCGAAACAACCGCATTAAGGCAGATTATAATGATTAAACTGAGTTTCACTATTGCAAACTATTAACTTTCAATTTCAACATAAGGCATCACTCCATGCAAACCACCTTCACGACCCACGCCACTTTCCTTATAGCCTCCGAAAGGTGAAGTGGGATCAAACTTGTTATAAGTATTCGCCCATACTACACCGGCCCGAAGCTGGGATGTTACTTTAAATATTTTGGAACCTTTGTCTGTCCAAACACCTCCGCTTAAGCCATACGGAATATTGTTAGCCTTTTCAATTACTTCTTCTACAGTTCTGAATGTCTGTACCGCCAGTACCGGTCCGAAAATTTCTTCCTGAACTACCCTTGAAGATTGAGAAACATTTGTAAAAAGCGTGGGCCGATGGAAAAAACCTTTTTCCGGAATTAGACAGGAAGACTGGTAACAAGTTCCGCCTTCATTCATTCCAATCTTGATGTATTGCTTTATTTTATTGAGCTGATCCTTGCTGTTGATCGCACCGATATCGGTATTCTTGTCAAGGGGATCACCAACGATTAGTGTTTCCATCCTGTCTTTCAGCTTGCGTATTACCGTCTCCGCAATACTTTCCTGAACGAATAACCGTGAACCCGCACAGCATACATGACCCTGGTTAAAAAATATTCCGTTCACGATTCCCTCTACTGCCTGATCAATTGCAGCATCCTCGAAAATAATGTTCGCGGCCTTACCTCCAAGTTCAAGTGTGTATTTCTTGTTCGTTCCTGCAATCGAACGTTGAATTATTTTGCCAACTTCAGTCGACCCTGTAAAAGCTATTTTATTGATATCAGGATGGTTTACAATGGCAGCTCCGGTTACCCCTGCTCCGGTAACAATATTCACAACACCATCAGGCAATCCTGAATCACGAATTACTTCAGCAAGTTTCAGCGAAGTTAGCGGCGTTGTTTCAGCGGGCTTCAATACAACTGTATTCCCGGCAGCAATCGCCGGAGCAATTTTCCAGGCAGCCATCAGCAGAGGAAAATTCCAAGGAATGATTTGACCTGCAACACCAAGAGGACGTACCTTTTTCCCCGGTGCAGCATAATCCAGTTTATCGGCCCAGCCTGCATAATAGAAGAAGTGAGCAGCTGCCAGCGGAACATCTACATCACGCGATTCCCTGATGGGTTTGCCACCATCCATACTTTCAATTACCGCAAACTCACGGGCGCGTTCCTGAATGATGCGCGCTATCCGATAAATGTATTTTCCTCTTTCATTTGCGGGAAGTTTGCTCCAAACGTTATCGTATGCATTTCGGGCTGCGGCAACAGCAATATTCACATCCTCTGCTGAGGCATCGGCTACTTCTGCAATTTTCTTTTCTGTTGCCGGATTGATGGTGTCAAAATATTTTCCGGATTGAGGAGCCGTAAATCTGCCATTGATAAAAAGATCATACCGATCGTTTATTTTCACATGGTCCTGACTTTCCGGTGCAGGAGCATATTCCCAGGATGTGTTGAAATTGATCTTTAGATCTTTAAGTTTTTTCTTTGTCATAATGTTTTTTGCCACAGATTCACAGATTAAAATACATATCTTTTAAATCGAAGAGCGTCATCTCCAAAGTTAAACAACAATCCTAGCGGGCATTTTGATACTTTGAGGTAATTTAAAATCTGACTCACATTTTCATCTACCAAGCCCTTCTGCGCTTTTATTTCAATAATGATATCCTCATAAACAATAAAATCTGCAGTGAAATAGTGCGGCAGAAAATGCCCTTTGTAATTCACCTTGAAAATTTTTTCTCTTGAATAGGGAATATTTTGTGACCTACATTCATATTCTAATGCATCCTTATATACTACTTCCGAAAATCCCTTTCCTAAAATCCTGTGAATTTCCATGCAAAGACCAATAATCTCATACGTTTCCTTGCTCAAGGAGAATTTTTTATTATCCCCGTATAACTCATCAGGTTCTGCGACTATCCAATCGGATTCTATCATTTTTCTTTTATTAATCTGTGAATCTGTGGCAACTAATCTTTGGAAAAGTAATCGATACTCTGGTAAATTCCAGTCTGCTCTTTCACAATCTGCATCAGCAAATCATTCGCAAGTGCACTGGCACCGAAACGGAACATGTCAGCATTGAGCCAGTCTTCTCCGAGGGTTTCCCTGAGCACAACAAGGTAATTAAACGCAATCTTGGATGTTGCAATTCCTCCTGCCGGTTTCATGCCGATTTTTTTTCCTGTGCGGTAATAAAAATCACGGATCGCTTCAAGCATCACTATTGTTACAGGAAGTGTTGCAGCAGGTTGAATTTTTCCGGTTGAAGTCTTGATGAAGTCAGCACCTGCTTCCATCGCCAGGTCACTGGCCCGACGCACATTATCAAGCGTACTCAACTCACCTGTTTCTAAAATTACTTTGAGATGGGCATTGCCACAAGCTTCCTTAACCGCAGCAATTTCATCAAACACAAAGTGATAGTCACCTTCCAGAAATTTTCCACGTGAGATCACCATGTCAATTTCATCCGCACCTTCTCCAACAGCCCATTTGGTTTCTTCTATCTTTACTTTCCGTTTTGACATACCACTCGGGAATGCAGTAGATACAGCTGCGACCTTCACCTTCGAACCTTTCAGCGTTTCCTTAGCAACCCTGACAAGATTCGGATATACACATACAGCAGCTACAGGTGGTATACCGGATACATTGTCGTGAGGATGCATTGCCTTGATACAAAGCTGGCGCACTTTTCCCGGTGTATCACGGGCTTCCAGGGTCGTAAGGTCGACCATGCTTAAGGCAAGTTTAAGCGCAGCGAGCTTCGATTCTTTTTTGATGCTGCGCTTTGACAACCGCGATATGCGTTCCTCAACTCCAACCTGGTCAATGGCCGGACTGTTTCTAAAATCATGCAGAGATGCGGACATGCTGTTCATTTTTCAAATATACTAAATACTAATTACTAATTATTACGAATG
>CAYHHK010000038.1:0-18900 GCA_964356415.1 uncultured Flavobacteriales bacterium | reverse complement strand
TACTAAATACTAATTATTACGAATGTACTAATTACCAAATACTAATTATTACGAATGTACCAATTACTAATTACCAATTCAAATGTACGGATCAAAGTTCAGATTTGATAGGCAAGTGAGAAAGTAAGCACCTTGTTATACTGTCTTCCTGAAGAATAAAAATACCTGTTACTATCATTATTATTTCGAATACTCACAACTGAATAACTGTAACGGACATTAAAAATCAAATGGCCTGATATGAGATAATTAGCTCCTCCGCATGCCAAATAATCATTCCTGTTAAAAGTTGGTGCATTTGTAACTTCACCCAACTGATTCTCTTCGAATGTTGAAACAAGCGTCGCAAATGCCGGCCCTGCTTCAATGCTCCACTTTGTCCCTATTTTATAGCTGACGAGCAACGGAACTTCAATATAATTCAATCGCATCAGGTAAAACACGCCATCTTTAGACAAAGGCATCCGGCTTCCTTTTTGAATAAATGCAATCTCGAACTGAAGGTATACTTTTTCACCGATCTTTCTGCTTACAAACCCACCAGCCATTATTCCGGCTTTATTAAATCCTGAAAGATGATCGCCATCTACCTGAGAAATACTCAGGCCGGAAAAAATACCTGCATTGAATTTCTGACCGGAAGTGCGAAGGCATGAAAAAAAAATAATGGTGAGAAATAATAAACGCTTAACCATTATAACTTATCAAAAACACTTGCCGGCACCAACACACTATTTTATTTTTACTTCCTCAACCTGCACGACTTCATAAGTGCTGGCATTGTAAACAAAAGCAACCACTGCACAATGTTCAGGATTCCAGTCTGCGTTGAGGATGATTGAATAGCCGTTTACAACAGTTGTATTGGCGGTGGTTGTTCCCGAAGCAACGTTAACACCATAAGAAGAATTCAGTGAAGTGCGAAGCAAATGATGATGAACATAATTATGTACCAGCTCCGGATTGTGGCCATACCAAACCTGCCAGTCAATAACACTATCCTCCGTGAGAACAATAGAAAGCTTGTAGTCACCGTTTAATTCTTCTAAAAATTTGGTCTCGATACAGGCACGAAGTTTCCTGTCAGTTTCAGAATATGTATTCTCAATTCTGATTCGTGCCGAAGCAGGAAGGTTTAATCTTATCTGAGAATCCTGGTCCCATTTATCCTTCGGCTTCATGTTGTTGTTCGGATAACCAATCCTATCTACCATCCCCGCGGGATAAGCAGATATCCCAAAAAAAGTATTCCATTCATTGCCGGTTTCAGTCCTAAAATCAGCAGAAAAAGGATCAGGGTATTGCAAAGGTGGAAATTCAGTTGTATCAATATTCGGACATGGGCCTCCTCCCGGACAAGGATCGGCATAATCGCCTGCATGTACAGATATAACAACCAATCGATCACCATATTTCGCACGCATAGAATCATTAAGTATCACTCCGCCCGCGGGGCAATTACCGCAAGTGTGTCCGGTGTAATCTTCTACAAGAACCTTTTTAACTGCTACGGAATTATCCTCAACAAATTGACACGTGGTATCAATCGAAACGTTTTCCCGTGTAGGGCCATCGATTTTATCACATGAAAAAATCGAAATAAATAAAATACTTAGGACGAATGCTGTTATTTTTTTCATCTGAATAGTTAAAAACTGCTTGTTATTGAAAGAGTAAATCCATTTGATGAAGGTACAGTCCTGCAAACACCTCCTACACAAAATATCCCTGCTCGCTGCCTTCCATATCCCAACTGGATCCTGTTGGTGCCTCTGGTATATCCGAATGTTCCTGTATAAAAATGAAAGCGTTCTGCTGAAATATCATTGCCATAATTGTATTCATCAAATCCGGCAATGAACCAATGTGGCGTAAGAGAATACTCAAGGAGTACAAGCGCCCAGCTTTGCTTATCCTGTTTCGTGTAAAGATGCTGCAATTCAGCCCTTAGACTATTCTTCGCATTGATCTTCCATGCAGTTTCAATAATGCCGATGTGGCTGTACACATTTCCGAATCCTTCTCTTCCTTCGATCACATCTTTATTATAATTAATGTACACATAAGAAATTATTGAACGAAGACTCTTATTCCATTTATGATTGATCTCAAGATTAAAGTCTTCAAAATATATTTCATCACCCAATTTAAGGAAATCCGAAGTGTAACCGTTATCATCTCCGGTAGGTTCTTTATCAATGGACTGCGCCCTTGAATAATTCAATGTTACATCAGTACCATATTTTCCGCCAAGTGCTGATTTAGGTTTGAGCAGAAAAAACAACTCGGCCTGCATTCCGTATTCTCCATTTGGCTGTGTCGCATAAGGATAAAGAGCTGCAAGTATGTTGGTGTGATTCTTTGTCATCGCCGGCAGATAATTAATAATGAGCGAATTCAATGTTGCAGTCCTTTCACTTCTGAAACTCATATTGTCTATCCTTTTTCCTGCAAGGGTAAATCCAAAACCTTTCATGGAGTATGTCGCCGTCAGGATTGATGCCGATCCATCTTTATATATAAATCCATTGCTCGTTGAGGGATCATTTGCTTTGTGCGCATATTCACCGGTGAGTGTCAGGTTACCATGAATGATACTCAATCTTCCTGAGCCTGCACCTACATTTTTAGGAAGAATGTAAACAGGGTCCTGGTCATCCTGGTATTTACTCACGAAATTACCTCCAAGAATGAATTTTGTTTTGCAACTGTCGAGGCACTTCAAAGACTCATTGATGTTCCAGTCAAGATCGACACCCCGCACGATACCATCTCCTTTTGAAAAGAAATTGCGCTGATATCCGATGATACCTTTAAAATATACGCCGCTTACCGGATTGTATTTCACCCTGAAACCATCCATGGCATTGTCAAGTCCAAGGCCGCGCTCCTCGTAAGTGCGGAAAACAACACCACTTCCAAACTGGTCGTAAAAATTACCTGCTGTTATTTCCAGCTCATCATTTTTATAATTGAGGTAGCGGTAAGGTATTCCGTTTCCTTTATACCTCGAGTCAAATCCAAGGATAGGGTTCGTATAGTTTTCATACCTCAGGCCGGCAGAGAAATTATTTCTCTCATAAATAAAGTTAGCAAAGCCGTTGCTTAGAAAATGTTCCGGAACATCCGGAGCGCCAATCAAAGAATCTGAAAGATAATATTGTCCGTCAAGCTGTACATTTCCATGAATGCTGCCACCAAGGAGCTGGGCATTCGATTCAATTGCACTAAGGAAGATAAATACAATCAGGATGCAGCATTTATTTGCGAATGCAGTCAGATGGCAGTTGGTAGTTTGCAAGTGATTATCAGGTTAGCAACAAGTTTGAGTTATAGGGTATTGAAACAGAAAAGAGAGGAACAAAGCAAATTAACTTATCATTTCACAGCGGAAACTTTCTTTACTTCTTCGTATAATTCATCTTCATTTCCTTCTGCGAAACCTACATGCTGCCACACAATTTCCTTCTTTCCGTTCAGTACAAAAGTCTGAGGCGGCATATTCACATTCATGGCTCGTTTAAAGTCACCATTTGGATCAATATAGTTTTCGTAGGTCCATCCCTTGCTGTTGATGAATGGCGCAACACGCTGCATGGTTCGCGCATCATCCAGAGAAATGGTGATGATCTTAACGCCGGTTTCTTTCTGCCAGTCAGCATATACTTCATGTATTGTATTCAATTCCTCAATACAAGGTTTGCACCAGGTTGCCCAGAAGTCAATAATAATGGGCTTACCACCATTATCAAAGGAAGAGGTGCTGATTGTCGATCCGCTTAAATCCTTAATGTCAACGGATGGAAGTGATCGGGTCTCGGCTTTGTCTTGCGCAAATGCAGTAACCGTTAGAAATGAAAACAAAACAAGAATAGTATTTCTCATTATTTGTGAAATTTAAGTTGCAATAATAGCAAATTGAACGTAATGACTAAATTGAATGATTGAATCCCTGCCCTTCTCGGCAAAGAGTGCCCCTGATTTTTACAATTTACTGACACTGCAATTTTTCAAAAGGTAATTCATGTTTCCAACAGATTGTGGGCACTAAAATTTCACTATTTCACAAAAAACGGTATTTATGATACTAGTACAAAACAGGGATTGTTTGTTAAAATGTGTGGTATTCTATTGTACCAATCAAATTAATTAGCTTTCTTTGACGATAATTAAACCCTTAAACTTTATTCTCAATGAAAAAAATTACTACTTCATTATTTCTTATCGCACTCTTTTTGTTCAGCGGAAGAGTGGCTAACGCCCAGTTGGCTGACGGTTGTATAGCTCCTGATTTCACTGCGACTGATCTCAACGGAAACTCATGGCACTTGTATGATCTTTTAGACCAGGGAAAAACAGTTTTTATTGACATTTCAGCTACATGGTGCGGACCATGCTGGAGTTATCATACCGGTGGCGCGCTTGAAACAGTTTACAACAGTTATGGCCCTCCCGGCACAAATGAAGTGATGGTGTTTTTTGTTGAAGGGGATGCTGCAACAACGCTTGCTGACCTTCAGGGAACAGGTGGCAACACGCAAGGTGACTGGGTAACCGGAACTCCATATCCGATCATTGACAATGCTACCATTGCAAATGATTACCAAATTAACTATTTCCCGACAATTTACATGGTCACTCCGGATCGTATCTGCCGCGAAAACAGCCAGATCTCTGCAGCTCAACACTTCTCGCAAATGACTCAAAAGAGAATCCTCTCAATTGCAACTGATGATGCAGGCGTTGACTATGGCTGCGGACAAAATGCTTCTTTAGCATCTTGCACAGGCGTTAACATGGTTGTTCGTCTTTTCAACTATTCAAACAATCCAATGACTTCTGCTACCCTTACTGTAACAGTTGACGGAGTTCAGCAACAATCTATTCCATGGACAGGTAATTTGCTGACTTATGAATATGCAAACGTAAACATCACCAATGTTACCGGTGCTCCCGGTGCAAGAACCGCTGTGATCGCAATTACCGGAGTAAACGGAGGGGCTGATACACGCAACACTAACAATTCTACAAGTGTACCTTTTACTGTTTACAGCACTACAGGCGGACCGGCAGTAGTTCAAGCTTTTGCTTCTACTACTTTTCCTCCAACAGACTGGAGCATCCTTAACGGAGGATCCGCAGATACATGGACCCGCGTTCAGGCTGGTTACAATAGTGTTGGATCTGCCAAGATTGATTTCTACAGCATCGCTTCAGGAGAAGTTGATGCAATGTTGCTACCTCCTATGAACTTCGTTGGTTATATCGATGCGAACGTAACTTTTATGCGTGCTCACAAACGCTATTCAGCTACATATTCAGACAAACTGATGGTGAAGGCATCTTCAAACTGCGGAACCACATGGTCATCACTTTACAATAAGGCAGGTGCTACCCTTGCTTCTGTTACAGGTTATGTAACTACTGCATGGACTCCTGCATCGGCTGCTGATTGGGCTTCTGATCAGGTTGTGTTGAACAATATGCTGAACAATTCAGCAGTGCTCCTGAAATTTGAAGGAACAAGCGGATATGGTAACAACCTTTACCTTGATGATATCAATGTAAACTTAAGCACCGGTGTTGCTAACGTTGCTGAATACGTTCAGTTCAGCGTTTATCCTAACCCGGCTACAGAGAAACTGACCCTTGAGATTTCTTTGAAACAAAGTGAAAAAGCTACTATGGAGATCGTGAACGCTTTAGGTGAAGTCGTTTCTTCAAAGGTTTCTGATCTTACTGCTGGTACTTCAAACGTTGATTTAAACGTCAAAGGCCTTGCAAGTGGTTCATACTTCATTTCAGTTTCTACTGCTGAAGGAAAAGTTGTGAAACCTTTTATGGTTAATTAATAAGATCGTTTATGAGTTGAAGAGCTGCCCTAAAAAGGCAGCTCTTTTTTTATGGTCATTCTTGATTCATGTTAGAATTATTGCATTAATTTGAACGGATTTTTAGTATTGGATAATTTTATTATTTTTGTGGTATGAAAAAACTATTACTCCTAATTACTATCCTATCCTTAAGCAGGTTGCTTTCTGCGCAGTCGCTTGAGTTTGTAAATATCAATCCCGGAACCTCACTTAGCGGACCTAATAATGTAGTTTTTGCACCCTATGCCCAGGTCAAAAATAATAGCACTAATACAATTACCGTAAAAGTCAAACGGATAATAAACACCCTTTCCACCGGGCATATTTCAAACTTTTGCTTTGCAGGATACTGCTATGTTGCAGCAACTAATGTTTCTGCATATTCAGTTGATATTGCACCTGGTGCTGTTGTGGATTCTGTGAATGTAACGCTAAGGGCCGACTTGAATCCTATCGGTAATGATGGCATTAGCGATATCACCTATTGCGCATATGATATATTTAATGAATCAGATTCAGTTTGCATTACTTTTCATTACAATGCAGGACCAATCGGTGTAAATGAACTATTTGCTAATTCGAAGTTCCTCAGCAATGCATATCCGAACCCAGCCAATAAATCTTCTTTTGTTTCATACAACCTTCCAACCGTTATCAATGCTCAACTGATAATCAGTAATATGCTAGGTTCTGAATTAAAAAGATTTCAGCTCACTGAAAAGACCGGCTCTTTTGAATTACCAGTCAGCACACTCCCTGAAGGCGTCTACTATTATACTTTAATAAACGACAGTAAGCCCTTGATTTCAAAGAGGCTGATGGTTTCTCATAATTAAGAAATTAATACAAAAAAGATAAAGCATTCCAAACGGGATGCTTTATTTTTTTCATGTAGTTTTGTTTCCTCCATATTCCGAATATGTCAAAATCAAAAATCAAACAGGAAGCGCTCGACTATCATTCACAGGGAAGACCCGGTAAGATAGAAGTCATTCCTTCCAAGCCATACAGCACACAACGCGACCTCTCACTTGCATATTCACCCGGCGTTGCTGAACCATGTCTGGAAATTGCTAAGAACAAAGAAGACGTCTATAAATATACAGCCAAAGCAAACCTCGTTGCAGTGATCAGCAATGGTACTGCAGTGCTTGGATTGGGAAATATCGGCCCTGAAGCCTCAAAGCCTGTGATGGAAGGAAAAGGCCTGCTGTTTAAAATATTTGCCGATATAGACGTATTCGATATTGAAGTGGATGAAACAGATGTGGACAGGTTCGTTGCATGTGTCAAAGCAATTGCTCCCACTTTCGGCGGTATCAACCTTGAAGACATTAAAGCACCCGAGTGTTTTGAAATTGAAAGACGACTGAAAGAGGAATTGAATATTCCAATAATGCATGATGACCAGCATGGAACAGCCATCATCTCTGCTGCTGCGCTGTTGAATGCCCTTGAGGTCGCTGGAAAAAAAATAGAAAAAGTTAAAATTGTTGTCAGCGGTGCGGGCGCATCAGCCATTTCATGCGCCAAACTTTATATTTCTCTTGGTGTAAAAAAAGAAAACATCATAATGTGCGACAGTACCGGTGTACTTCACGTTGACCGGACTGACCTTGACGACAACAAAAAATATTTTGCAACAACAAAGAAAGTACATACACTGACAGAAGCCCTTAAGGATGCTGATGTTTTTCTGGGATTATCTAAAGGGAATATTGTATCTCAGGAAATGGTCAAGACAATGGGCAAAAGCCCGATTATTTTCGCCCTTGCCAATCCGGATCCCGAAATTGGATACAATGAGGCGATGGAAGCCAGACCGGATGCCATCATTGCTACAGGTAGAAGTGATTATCCTAACCAGGTTAACAATGTACTCGGCTTCCCCTTCATCTTTCGCGGGGCGCTGGATGTGCGTGCCACGCAGATCAACGAAGCCATGAAGCTTGCGGCAGTAAAAGCCATTGCAGAGCTTGCCAGGGAACCTGTTCCCGAGATTGTAAATCTGGCATACAACCAGAAGAATATCACCTTCGGAAAAGACTACATCATTCCGAAACCACTTGATCCTCGGCTGATCGCCACTGTTGCCCCTGCAGTGGCAAAGGGCGCAATGGAATCAGGAGTTGCACAGCTGCCAATTAAAAACTGGCCTGCATATATTGAAGAATTACAAAAACGCCTCGGGCTTGATAACAAACTGATGCGTGTGGTCACAAGCAAAGCGAAACAAAATCCCCGGCGCGTTGTGTTTGCAGAAGCTGATACATACAAGATCCTCAAAGCTGCACAGATCGTGCGTGATGAAGGTATTGCCAAACCGATTCTTCTCGGCAATGTGTATAAGATTAATAAACTGATAGAAGAGAACAACCTCGACCTTGGAGATACCATCATCATAGATCCCCGACTTGAAGAAGAAAAGCGACATGTATTCGGAGAATTGTTTTTCAAAAAACGCAAGAGGAGGGGATTCACATTGTACGAGGCGAAGAAGATCATGAATGAGCGCAACTACTATGGCGCCATGATGCTTGAAACAGGAGAAGCTGACGCATTAATTTCAGGACTAACAAGAAAATACAGCGACACCATCCGGCCGGGGCTGCAGATCATCGGCACACAGGATGATGTAAAAAAAGTTGCCGGCATGTATATCCTTGTCACAAAAAAAGGTCCCGTATTTTTTGCTGACACCACGATCAATGTAAACCCGACTGCAGAAGAACTTGTAGAGATCACTGTACTTACTGCATGGGCCGTTCAACAGTTCAACATCAAGCCGCGCATTGCACTACTTTCCTACTCCAACTTCGGAGCAACAGATGAAGAGAGCGCAAAGAAAATGCGTGATGCTGTTTCCATCCTGCACAAGAATTATCCCGGACTTGCCGTTGATGGCGAGATGCAAGCCAACATTGCATTGAATCCGCAGTTACTTGCTGACAATTTTCCGTTCTGTGAGTTTGCCGCCGAAGGTGCAAATACATTGATCTTCCCGAATCTTCATGCAGGAAATATCGCATATAAATTATTGCAGGAAATGGGCGCTGCAGAAGCGATCGGACCCATCCTCCTCGGCATGAAAAAACCGGTACACATTTTACAACTTGGCAGCAGCGTGAGGGAAATTGTAAACATGGTGGCCATTGCGGTGGTAGATGCACAGAGCAGAAAGGGTGGGAATTAGATTCCCCATGGAGAATAGTAATTGCGAAGCACTGCCTATACCGGTTTTCGCGCGAAAGCAGTCAGCATATTGCGGTGCAGGCACTGCAAGGAAAATTAAATTACAGAGGAATTTACCCGAATGAAATGACCCCGCCTCGCCTAAGGCGAGATGAGGAATTCTTTAGATAAAATTTTTAATGCACGCCAACAGGCTTCACTTCACCATCCCAACAATCTCCATCAGTGACTGATTCGCTTCTACTTTTAAGGTAGTGACTCCGACCTTTTTTCCGGCTTCAATATCGCGGTCGGCATCACCGATAAAATAAGACTGCAAAGGATCAATGTTAAAACGCGCCATTCCCTTCTCAAGCATCTGCGAATCGGGCTTGCGGCAAATGCAGCTCGTAACATCAGGATGATGCGGGCAATAATACACCTCTGAAATTTCAATTCCTTTATTCCTCATCACGCGTTGAAGGTGGAGATGCAAATAGTCAACCTGCTCCTTGGTACAGATTCCTTTTGAGATGCCGCCCTGGTTGCTGATGACGATGAGCAGGTAATTTTTATCCCTGAAAATTTTCAAGGCCTCCACCACACCATCATTGATGATGAAATCTTCAAGGTGCGTTACATACCTCGTTTGTTCGCGATTGATCACGCCATCCCTGTCGAGAAAAACGGCTTTGTTTTTTTCAGAAGGCATGTTGCAAAAAAGGTAGCTGCTTTAAAAAATAAATGGCGAGGTATGGTTTCAGCATGATCGTAAAAAAGAATCCGAACAACGCTCCCCACATATGAGCATCATGGTTTACATAACCGATCCCCTTTTTGCCTGCATAGTAACAGTAGATAAGATAGCCAACGCCGAAAATAATTCCCGGCAGACATAAAATCCCATACAGACAAAGTTTCTCAAGCGGATTGAAAACAATATATGAAAACACCACAGCACTCACCGCTCCTGACGCACCCAGCGCATGGTAACCCGGATCAAATTTATGCTTGTGGTAGGTCCTGATCGTACTCACTGCCATACCACCGAAATAAAGCAAAAGGAAATCAAACCCTCCACGCTCTTCAAACACATTGTTGAAATATTGTTCAACTACATTCCCAAACATATACAGCACAAACATATTCACCAGCAGGTGCATCCAGTCTGCATGGATAAAACCACTGCTGAAAAACCGGTACCACTGGCGCTGCTGATGGATCCGATTGGGATTAAACATAAATCTGTCGCGCAGTTCGTCATTCTGAAAACAGAGCATTGATAATATAGCCGTAGCTATGAGTATGTAAAGTGTAAGTGACATCAGCAGGCAAAAATAAAAGCAAAAGCAACGATTACACAGGTTGAATAATGTTTATGCAAACAGGTAACTCCTGAGTTCAATTGGTGAACAGACTAGAATCCATAAAAATCATGGTTCATATGTGTTTTAATGTTTATAAATCCGGAATTGCAACCTATATTTGGCATCCCAAAAACTACAATTAAATAATGAGAAAACTTCTACTCCTGGCATTTACGGTCATTTCCATGGGTTCAACAGGCCAGACTTTTTACGGGTCCACCGGCGCCATTCCTGATTTTGATACAATCGCTCATCCTGTGTACTTTACTTGTGTTGTCAGCGGTTTGCCAAATTCCATCGACAGTTCTTTCGGACTTGAGCGTGCATGTATTGATTCACTTCTTCACACTTATGACGGAGATTTGCGTATTGAAATTGTGAGCCCGGACAGCCAGCAGGTTGTACTTAGTTTCAGAAGGGGGGGCGCGGAAAATGATTTCATCGGTACCTGTTTCCGGGGACAAGGCGACAATGGATTGATCAGCGACAATGCAAACCATCCTCCTTACACGGGTGAGTTTGATCCCGATGGAGAACTTTCCCTTTTCAACAATGGACAAGATCCCAACGGAACCTGGTACCTAACCGTTACTGATATGGCCGGTGTAGATACCGGAAGAGTCTTCAGCTGGCACCTCACTTTCAGCAATGATCCTACTCCTGGAATCGTAATGCCTTGTAGCACTACAGATGGAACCTTGTGTCAATGCCCTGACGGAACGCAGGACTGCGACCTGATTCCTGACATGACTGCTTCTTATAAATGCATTATGGACGACCATAACGAAAACGGGAACCGTTTATACATTGGTAATGCAACACCCAATATTGGCTGGGGACCACTGGAAATCCACGGTTCAAACACCTGCTATTGCGATACTACAATTGTAAACTGTACCGATACCTGCCCCAATGGCTCAGGACCAACACAGCTTGTTGACCAGACTATTTATCACAAAAGCGGAAACACAATGACGAGCTATTTACGTCCTGCAGGAACCATGACATACCACCCATCTCATGGTCACATTCACCTTGACAACTGGGCGCATTATTCTTTAAGAAGAGCGGTGTATGGTTTGCAGCCGATTGACTGGCCAATTATAGGAACCGGCAACAAACAAAGCTATTGTCTGGTAAATCTTGGCAACTGTACAGCCAACAATGGTTACTGCGTAGATACAGCCGGAAATGTGGTTACTATGGCCGATATTCTGAATGCGCCAATGGGGGCAGTTACAGGTTGTGGAACGAATCAGGGAATTTTCACAGGAAATCTTGACATCTACAGTTCGGGATTGATCGGGCAGTGGGTTGACCTTGCTCCGACAGTTTGTAACGGAGATTATTATGTTGTCTCCATTACAGATCCACTCAATGTAATTCTTGAAACCAATGACAACAACAACTGGGCAGCCGTGCCTGTAACGCTGAGTCAGCAGCTTGCCTTGCCGTTCCCGACATGTAATTTCACATATGCAGCCAATGGCTATACAATGACTTTTACAAATACCTCTACTGATTATGATTCAGTATTATGGAATTTCGGCGACGGCAATACAAGTACCGGAGTGAATCCAATCTACACCTATCCGGGTCCGGGAGATTATACTATCGTATTGACAGCATACAACCAATGCGGATTTACACAGCAGGTTATAACCGTTACATTTACTCCGAACGGTATAACCGAAACAAGAACCGATGTTTTTGGATTTGAGATTGCTCCAAATCCGACTTCCGGAAATTCAAAAATATCATTTACGATTGCAGCGAAGACCAACCTTACGCTGGAGGCATTTGACATGATCGGGAACAGTATTTCTGTGCTCTCTTCAGGCGAACACCTGGCAGGAAATTTCACCTACCGGTTTGATGCTGATCAGTTGAATCTATCAAAAGGAGTTTACACTATTAGGCTAACGACTGAATCGAAGACAATAGAACAAAAAATTGTGGTGCTGAAATAAAATTCAAAAATAACAGACATTAAAACTCAAACTGACCGACTATCAAAAGAAGTTGCTTCCCACTGAGGCAATTTTTTTTATGCCTCTATGGCCTGGTTCACCCATTCGAGTGCAATGGCCATTTGTTCATTTTCATTGAGATCTGAATTATCCATGACGATGGAATCTTCCGCCTGCCGCAATGGGCTTTCGCTTCTGGTTGTATCCTGATGATCCCGGCTGGCGATGTTTTGATAGACTTCATCGAGAGTCAACCTGTATCCTTTAGCCCTCAGTTCCTCGTATCGCCTTTTCGCACGGACTTCCTTATCCGCAGTCATAAATATTTTTAGTTCTGCATCAGGGAATACCGTTGTGCCGATATCACGTCCATCCATCACAATTCCCTTATGCCCTCCGTAAAACTGCTGCTTCTCAACCATCCTTTTTCTGATGGCAGGAATTGCACTTACAGGACTTACCAAATCAGAAATACCCATCGTGCGTATTTCATTGTCAACGTTTACACCATTGAGGTATATCTCTGAAAGTTTTGTTATAGGGCTCAAATGAAAACTGATCTTAATCTCATTGAGAAACAACTTCATCTGATCAGGATTCATGGCATGTAATTCAGCAACGACCATATTCCTATTGAGCATGTGCAAAGTGACGGCCCTGTACATTGCTCCTGAATCGATGTAGTTATAATGCAGGTATTTGGCGATGGCTTTTGCTAACGTACTCTTTCCACACGATGAGTAACCGTCAATTGCAACTATTATTTTCCTCCTGTCAGACATGATTTTGCAAAAGTACCTTTGTTTTCAATGCTCACGCTCTTTCACTGTCCCATCCATATTGTAATGAATCCATTCACCTGTTTTATTTCCATCAAAGAACTGTCCCTCAGTCTGTATCTTTCCGTCAGGGAAATACTCCTTAAAAGGTCCGTTTGCCTTCCCTTCCCTGAAAGTTTTCTCACTTTCTATTTTTCCATTGTTATAATAAGTAGTCGTTACCCCGGTTCGAAATCCATGTTTTCTGGGCTTTTTATTCCTGTAATACCATGTATATTCTATCAGCATCTGGTCGCCATACTCATTGGCTGTTTCACTCCATATACCATCAAATTCTTTTTCTCCCGATGAAAACCACCAATGCTCATCGAACATGAGCTTATCTTTATAGATGCATTCCCTTACCCTGTTTCCTTTTTCATTCCTGACGGTGAGCTTACCATCGGGCTTGTCGATAGTGATATAATAGAAATTCTGAAAGTCATTGTTCCCCATTTTCAAGGTATCGTAACCGGGAACGGTTATTTCATATTCCCCCTTGTGTTTTTCCGTCCAGTTAAAAATCCTGAACAAATCTTTTTTTGCAGTATCTGATTGCAGAACAGCAGAAGTATCCTGGGCAACAAGATCTGTTGTGAGCAGCAGTAAGAAAATGAGCCGGATTTTGCCTTTCATGGTGCAAAAATAGAAATTGAATTGAACCATTTGCGTTTGATGTATGTTTGCACAAAAATAGATTCTATGGATCCGGAGAAGTTATGCAGCGATGTATGCCTTGCAGTAAAAGAAACAGGGGATTTTATCCGCAGCGAGAGAAAAACGTTTTCTATTTCAAAAGTAGAATACAAAGGTCTAAATGACCTTGTTTCCTATGTAGATAAAACGGCAGAACAACAGTTGGTGAATTCCTTAAGCAGGCTTCTTCCCTCCTCCGGATTTATCACTGAAGAAAACACAAACAATACGCGAACAGCCGAATATAACTGGATCATCGATCCGCTGGATGGCACCACCAATTTTGTTCACGGAATTCCTTGCTATTGCATCAGTGTGGCATTGATGCTAAAAGAAAAACTTGTGCTGGGTGTTGTTTATGAAATCAACCTTGATGAATGCTTTTACGCATTTGAGAATGGTGGAGCATGGCTCAATGGAAAAAAAATCGAAGTATCAGGCATCAGAGATTTGAAAGGGTCACTCCTTGCAACAGGATTTCCTTATTCCAATTATGACAGGATGAAACCATACATGGAAGTATTTGATTACTGTATGTACAACACACATGGCTTGCGCAGACTCGGCAGCGCAGCCGTTGACCTTGTATATGTTGCTTGCGGACGATTTGAAGGATTTTATGAATACGGCCTCAATGCCTGGGATGTTGCTGCAGGTGCATTCATCGTTTCAGAAGCGGGTGGAACAGTTTCAGATTTTTCGGGAGGAAGCAATTATGTTTTCGGAAAAGAAATCATTGCAACAAACAAAAATATTTTCGGTGAATTTCTTGGCGTTGTGAAAGAAAAATTTACGGCTTCTCATTGACTCCATAGGATAGTTCGCTCTGAAACCTTGAATCACGAACGCCAAGTTTTTCCGCAGATGCCTTTGAAATTTTTATCACCAGATCTGTATTGTCACCGGTATCTGGTAACGTTCCAACCACTTTGACAAAAACATATTTCTTATTCATCTTATTTGTCACCTTCACAATTGTTCCTATTGGAGCAGTGCGATGCAGTCCATAGTATTTATTGGGATTGATGTCATCATCCTGTATCCAGGAGGCAACGCCATTTTCTGATACTTCCTTTCTTGATTTAGAAGCAACCTGAGGTGAACCGTTTTTCTTAGATTCGTTTTTTGTTGCAGAAGCAGTCTTGACAATTTTAACAGTATCAGCAGAAGGAAGGGTGGCAGTTTTAATAATCTTTGTTTGTACAGGAGTCGCCTTTTTGTCCTCTTTGCTGCTATCAGGTTTAACGACAGCATTTTTTTTCGCCTTATTGACCTCCGAAATATTGTGATCCTTCTTCATCTTTTCAGAAGAATCATGAACCGACACAACTTTAACTTTTTCCGGCTTAACTTCAACAGATTCGATTTTCTTTTTTTCAATTGAAACTGCTTCAATACCTCGCTTTGTTTCCTTCTTTTTACTCTTCGATTCATCATTTGCAGGTGCAATTACTGGAGAAACCACAGTATCTTTTTTTTCAACCGACTGCTTTTCCTTTTGCGAATCGGCAGCATTTGCATTGTCACTGTCATGAGAATCTTTATAACCGACTTTCAGTTTTCTCCCATAATTTAATCCGCCTTTGGTTAGATTATTCCATTTCTTCAGGCTATCGACACTTGTATTGAATCGCTTCGCAATGGAGAACAGGGTTTCCTTCTCCTTTACCGTATGGAAAATTTCGACCGGCGCCTGAATATAATTCTTGTCAAAATAAGGATCATCGACTTTCAGCTTTGAATACGGAATCAACAATGTTCTGCCCGGAATTAGTTTGTCGGAAGAATCTTTATTTGCAAGCCTCAATTCAGCATATGAGATCTTGTAGAGCCGGGAAATGCTGTACCACCCTTCAGCACTATCTATCTGATGTATGAGAAAATTTTTTCCATCCGCTTTTTTTATCCCGATGGAATCAGGAATCATGGATGCAATAGATGCAATAGGTATAAATGAATACAATAAAAACGTAAGCAGGATATTTTTTTTCATTTCGTTCATGGTGCGCGGCTAAATTAGCCAAACTGCCACCAAACATGCATTAAGGCCTGTTTATAATACACAAATATATGAACAAAAATGGCAATTTAGTTAATGGTCCTTTTGTATTTTGTAGAACTGTATTGTTGTATATCTTTGACACCCTTCAACCAAAACAAACCCAAATGAAAAAAACAATTACAACAATGCTCGTCCTGCTCGTGTTCATTGCAGGCCAAAAAATTAATGCACAACAATTAAGTGTGAGTCAAAAAAAATCTGTTATCGGTGAAAGTTTCGGATCACAGTCAATGACAAAAAGTTCCGTATCACCTCAGATCAATCAAGCAATTTCGAAGAATGTCAATCCGAATAATAACGTTCAAGACATCTTCGATATTCAATTCAACTACCCATTGACCGGTATTGCAGCTGGAGTAAGCTGTGTTTATACCGGAACAGAATTCTGGGTTGGCAGATGGAATGTTGATTCTATTTATACGCTCGACCCGGGAGGCAACATCACATCTGCATTTAAAATTACAGGAGTAGGCGCAGCGGGATCCGGCGTTCGCGCATTGACCTTTGACGGAACACACATTTACGCTTCTGTTAACACTACCTCCATCAAGAAAATTGATCCGGCAACAAAAACACTTGTTGGTTCAATTACAGCACCTTCTGCTGTTCGTGGTCTCGCCTATGATTCTACGGCAAATGCAGGAGCCGGTGGATTCTGGATTTCAAATTTCAATACAGACTTCACCCTCATCAGCATGACAGGAACGACGCTGGAAACGATCACGGTTGCTGAACATGGCGTGCCGGGCGTTTACGGTATTGCATATGATCCTTACACTTCCGGCGGCCCATACATCTGGACTTACGGGCAGGGTACTGGTGGCGACTCAGCCAAAATTCAGCGTGTTCATATTCCAACACATACTAATACCCATCTCGTTCACAATACCTGGAATGACGTTGCTGCAAATACTGCAATTGCAGGAAGTATTAGTGTTACTTGGAGATATGATCCTACCCATTATACATTGATGGGCTGTACTCAGGATGCCACAAATAATTTATTCGGCTATGAACTTACTGACTACACTCCTCCTGCTATAGATGCAGAGTGCAATTCCATTGATTTCTATCCTCCCTTTACCCAGATACCAACGTTTGAAATCAGCCAGCTTACTTGGGATGTAAACCTTACCAATAACGGAACAGATCCAATCGCTGATCTTTCTACAAACTTTGTTTTTGACGACGGAACTACCGGAGTTTATTCTCCGGCAGATTTCCATACATTGGGGTTTACACCCGGCTCTTCTGCTATTGCAAGTTTCGGAAATTTTGTTCCGCCACCGGTACCACAGGCATACAATGGAACAGCAAGTGTAAATACGAATGCGCAAACAGATCAGGATCCTTCAAACGATATAGCCACCTACAGTATGAATATTACAGATTCAGTAATGGCCCGCGACAATGGTACGCCAACAGGTTCCTTAGGATTGCCTGATGGAAGTGCCGGTGTTCTTGGTCAGGTATTTGAAATTCCTTCATACTGTTATATCAGCTCGGCAACTTTCCTGCTTCGCAATCCTACTGAAGGTGATAGTGTGAATGTTGACCTTTATACCTATGGTGGTTTGCCAGATGTAGTAGTTGCCAGCACACCGTACTATGTAATTACTGCTGCCGATTCTGATGGCGTTGTTGTTACCATTCCATTCAATGGGGGCCTGTATGCCGCTTCAGCAGGAATCTATTTCCTTGGCGTAAACCAGTCGAATGCAAATATTTCACTGGCAACATCCACTTTTAACTGGAGGCCTGACGCAGCTTATTTTCAATTTGCAGGCGGTGCATGGCAAGCTGTTGAATCAAATACAAGTCCGTTTTACCTCTGTTACATCCTTCGGCTGAATATGCAGGATCCATCCATTTCAATTGCAGAAATCGGGAAGAATAAATTTCAGGTATATCCGAATCCTGCTTCATCACAACTTACTGTACAGACACTTGAAGGAAATTCAAACTTCAGCGTGGAGTTGTTTGACATGTTAGGAAACATGGTGATAGAAACTGCATCAGTTGCAGCTACAAAAACTACCCTCGATGTGTCAGGACTTGCTAAGGGAATCTATGTAGTTAAAACAACCGTTGAAGGAAATTCAACCACAACTAAAGTTTCGATTAACTAACAAAATGGTTAGCAGCTAGCTGCGCGCATTCCGAAAAATAAATTGCCGCAGGTTCACAGATTGGTTAGAATTGACTTATTAATCTGCGAATCTGCGGCAACTTGTTTTCTTCCAAACCGCAGCAAAGCTGAAGTGAAATCTTTTAATCATTCATATTAATTTCAAAAGCCATTCGGTTCCTATTGCATGGATGTAACGGCTTTTTTACTGATGATGGTCAGGCCGAGAATCGTTAGCAATCCATTTACGATCAATAGTTCAAAACCGAACTTGTAACCGTTGGTCCAAATTGGAACTGCATCATTTAGGAAATAACATAGTATCGGAGAGATGATGCAGATCAGCCAAACCCATTTGTCGTTGACTGACCGCTTCGTAAAAAATCCAAATGTATAAAGTCCCAAAAGGGGCCCGTACGTATAGCTCGCCGCACGAAAAACATTCCTGATCACAGCATCATTGTTGATGACCCTGAATAATACGATCGTCAGCAATAAGACAATTGCAAAGCTGATGTGTACTGTGTAACGGATGTGTTTGCGTTTTTGATCGGTCAGGGTTTTGTTTTTCTGAATGCCGAGGAAATCAAAACAAAAAGCTGTTGTGAGTGCTGTCAATGCTCCATCAGCACTTGGATATGCTGCTGATATCAGTCCAATGATGAAGATCAATCCGCCAATAGTTCCAAGGTAGTTCAGTGCAACGCCCGGAAACAGATCGTCTGTGTGTTTAGGATCTATTGCAATTCCTTTTTGCTGAGCATAGAAGCAAAGTACAGCTCCTAAAACCAAAAACAAGAGGTTTACAAAAAACA
>CAYHHK010000037.1:10905-32341 GCA_964356415.1 uncultured Flavobacteriales bacterium | reverse complement strand
GGTGTGAGAGGGAGGCGAAGCTATCTTTGGATATCTTCGCCCCCTACTTTAATTTCATGGAGAGTCCGGAAAGCTTGCTTTCAAGGACTCGAAGGAAAATAAAAAGAAGCGGAGCGTCTCATTTGACTTTGACTATGGGAGTGAGAGGGCTCATGAAATAATCCCTCTTTCTCCGCAAACATTGGTTGATACAGCTACTCAATTTATCACCTTCACTCTTATAAGGCAAAATTCAGAGATTTTTTCTTTTTGAACCAGCCGCTGGTTTCCTAAATAATAACCGGGAGTTTACCTGTTTACTACTGAGATTTTTCTCTCTTTCATTGGTTTTGGTGTCTATATTCTTAAACTGAGGCACCGCTTTTTATTCATTGTCCTTTACAAGCTGAAACACTTTAAAAAATTTATTTGATTGATTTTTTGAACACAAAGGAGTTTGAATAATTTTTTTATTATTTTTAGAAAAAATACGGGATGGTTATTTGGATTTAGTTGAATCCGAATTTAGAAATCTATATTGCCATTCTTTTAATTTACATTAAGTTTAAAATGGCACAGCAATATGGACGTACCTGGTGGGGGCAGCAATGGCTCAAGGCGCTTGACAGGATTGATTTCTCTAATCGGTTGCCCCGTGGAAAATCCTATGCAAATTCGGGGAAAGTTAAGGAAACCCGAATTGAAAACCAGGTTATTCGTGCAAAAGTCCAGGGAAGAGAACGTAAACCATACGACATTTCAATAGTAGTGCCTCCCTTTACCGAGAAGGAGAAAAAAGTATTGATTAAAAGTATCAGAAATAACCATCTCCTTTTATCCCAATTACTCAACAGGCATCTTCCAAACGAATTATTATCAGTAGCAGAAAGGAATAAAATAAGAATTTTTCCCCAAAGCTGGCAAGATCTCAAATTAAATTGCTCATGCCCTGATTGGGCAGTGCCATGCAAGCATCTCGCTGCAGTCATTTATACGATTGCTAATGAAATAGATCAGAATCCTTTCAGGGTATTCACCCTTCATGGGTTTGATTTAGTTAATGAACTGGCAAAGGAACAATTGTACATGCATGAAATGGAAATGGAGAAGCTGTTTTCGATGGAAGATTGTTTTACTTCAAATGCACCGGTTTTGTCAGGAAAAAAGAGTGAAAGGAAAAGCAAATCTGAAAAGCCTGAGGCTCCGGATTTTTCTAAAATTGAAAACCTTGGGAGTACGCTTCCGTTACTTTTTCCTGCATCGCCTCTTTTTTTCAGCGCCGATTTCAAAACTATTATACAGGCCTTTTATAAAAGGCGAGTAAAAACGGAGCAACAATACCTGGCTTCATTAAAAAACGGAGAATTAATATTAAAGAAGGAATTCAGATTTTACAATTATAAATTGATTTCAGATGCCATTGCATTTATTGAGATTCAGGCCACCGACGATAAAGGAAAGATACAGAAGGTTGATTTCGAAGATTTGCTTGTTCTGATTGCACAAACAGAAAGCAAGCACCTCTCCAATTATTCAGATTCTTTTGTTACTTTATACAGAACTTTCCGGTTTTGCAATATTTTAGCAGAACGAAGCGCTTTACTGCCCCGATTGCTAAAATGTGAAAATGACTCCTACCGGATTCAATGGATTCCTTCCCTGATCAACCAAAGTGTGAAAGCTGTTTTTGATAAGTTGCTGGATTGGTATGATCCCGGGATGATGTTGATGAGTAAAATAGTTCCGGGAAAAAAGAAAAGCGCAATCAATCATTACCAACCTTTCAATATGAATGAAGGTCTGCTTTTACTTTGTTCAGCTTTTTCAGGCAAATCCAATGAAGCATGTGTTGATCTTTCCCCCGGCAGTATGTTCTCGTCCAGGATTCAAAGTGACAACAAAATTCACAGCATGTTTTTTCATAACGAGTTAGTGAATTTTCATTCTTTTTCTGAAAGGGAAATTCCCAATACGATCCAGCTTTGGCTGAAGAGATTTTTCATCGGAAAGAATGATTATTCTCCCGTACTGCAGGTACATGAATACATTAATGAAAAAGCAGGAATAAAAGAGGGGTTTGAAGTGGAAGTGCTCATGCGGGATAATTCCAATCCGCTTCATACGGTAGAAAGTCTTAATACTTTTATGAAAAGAGACGATGGCAGGCAACTGGATGCGATGAAAAATATTCAATTATTATCGCATTACATGCCGGAACTGGATCATGTTATCGAATCAGGTGGTAAGAAAAAGCTGACATATTCTACTAAAACATTTTCAGGGGTACTATCAGATATTTTACCCGCTATACAATTGCTTGGTATCGAGACATTGCTTCCTAAAAGCCTGAAATATCTGTTGCGGCCAAAAATAACAGTAGCATTAAAAGCCAATAAAAAGAATCAATCCTATTTTTCACTTCAAGAAATGCTGGATTTTGACTGGAAAATTGCTATCGGAGATCAATTTATAGACTCGAACGAATTTATAAAACTTGCCCGACAAACTTCGGGTCTTGTAAAAATACGCGATAATTATGTGATGATGTCGCATGCAGAAATCGAGCGCATCATAAATAAATTGGAATCGCCGGGTAAACCTTCTTCTTTCGAATTACTGCAGGCAGCATTGAGTGAAGATTATTACGGGAGTCCTGTTATGATAGATCGCCAACTGAAGGAAAAAATTAAAGTGTTGACAAAGGTAGATGTAGTTGATTTGCCAGCAGGAATCAATGCAAATCTTCGTCCTTATCAGCACCGTGGTTTTTCGTGGATGTATAAAAATGCAAAACTGGGTTTGGGTTCTCTTTTGGCTGATGATATGGGGTTGGGAAAAACCTTACAGGTGATTACTACCCTTTTAAAATTTAAAGAAGAGAATTTGCTTGCAAAAACACCTGCCCTGGTGGTTGCACCAACCACGCTGCTTAGTAACTGGAAAAACGAAATCACAAAATTTGCACCTCATTTACGGGCGGAAATTTATCATGGAATTGGCCGAAAAGCAGTTTTCAAAAACATCGATGTGGTTATTACTACCTATGGTGTTATCAGAACCGATAATAGAGAACTTTGCAGGAAAAAATGGTCGGCAGTAATAATTGATGAGGCACAGAATATCAAGAACAATAATGTAGCACAAAGTAAAGCTGTAAAAAAGATTCCATCTGGAATTAAAATCGCTATGACGGGAACACCGGTTGAAAATCGGCTTAGTGAATATTGGAGCATATTTGATTTCGCAAATCCACAATATCTGGGAAGTGAATCATGGTTTGATGCACATTTCGCCCAGGCAATAGAAATGAACCAGGATAAAAAATGTTTAGACAAATTTTTAAAGATCACAGCTCCTTTTATTTTACGAAGAGTAAAAACTGATAAGACAATTATTTGTGACTTGCCTGAAAAAATAGAGAACAATCAATATTGCAACCTGAGCAAGGAACAAGCCGCACTTTATAAAAATCTTACCACCGATTTGCTGGAGGAAATGGAGGATGCTGAAGGCATGCAAAGAAAAGGCCTCATCTTAAAACTCCTTACTGCATTGAAACAGGTTTGCAATCACCCTGCTCAATTTTTAAAGTCTAAGGGCAATGTTATTCCCGATCATAGTGGTAAGATGCTTCTGCTGCTACAGCTTTTAGAAACAATTTATGAGAACAATGAAAAGGTGCTGATCTTTTCTCAGTACAAGGAGGCAGGCACAATTCTCCAGCAGGTAATACATGAGCACTTTGGTAAGAAAGCGTTACAACTACATGGTGGGTGTTCAAGAAAGGAGCGCGACGAAATGGTTCAGGCTTTTCAGAACAATGCAATGTTTGATACATTTATTCTGAGTCTAAAAGCGGGTGGAACCGGATTGAACCTAACGGCCGGTAATCATGTGATTCATTTTGATCTTTGGTGGAACCCTGCCGCTGAAGCCCAGGCAACTGATCGTGCATTCCGTATAGGACAGCAAAAGAATGTGATGGTACACCGGCTGATTACAAAAGGGACACTGGAGGAGAAAATTGATGATATGCTTAGAAATAAGAAGAATCTGGCAAATTTGACTGTTGCAGGCGGTGAAAAATGGGTTGGTGAATTGAGTGACAGCGAAATTAAAGAACTTGTATTGTTGGCTGAATAATTTCTTTCATCTGCTCCTCTCAGTTTACAATTGAAATTAGAAGCATGAAAATGATCTTACTTGACGTCCGTAACAAGTACTGTTTTTTTGCTGTAAAAATTTTCATTCACTGTCAGCTGTACAATATATACTCCGCCTGCCGACCTGTGCTTTTCCGGCAATATAATGATGCGGTGAACTCCTGTGCTTTGTCTGCCACCATGTTGTTCATGCACTAGTTTTCCCTCTGTTGTGAATACCCGGATTGTTACAACAGCAGTTGAATTCAAAGTGTAGTCCACATTCAGTTCCCCTGTTCCACCAAAACTGTAAACAGCCCAATCCAACACCGGCATTTCTTCAGTCTCAATGCCATTTGTAGAAGGCATCCAGCACTCCTTTACAGATTCTACATCTCCTGAATGACCGGCCTGACCGATGTTGTACATGTCCTGAATTGTTCGCAACACCGAATAATGATTCATGTATTTTGAATATTCTCCCCCGCGAACCATGGGGCCGCTGAAAATTGTGACGATGCGGTTATTGTATGCGTGATTGTCCTCATCAAATGTCAATATGAAAAGACTGTTGTTTGTTTTTGCCCACTGTATATAATTGTCAAGGTTGTTTGCCATCCAGCTGTCACCTTGGTTGATGGTTCCATTGTGCATATCGTTCGCCTGGTCAGGAACCACATAACTCACCGTAGGCAGCAAATTAAAATCTGACGGGAAATTAGCAAAGGGCTGGTTACATGTATCAGGAACCTGGTTCGTTCCTGTACCCATCCAGTTGGCAACAGGATTGTGCTTGCGTTCATAATCCCCTGACCGAATGGTATCACTGCCTGTATATGGGAGGTTTTGGCTATAAGTGACAAAAGTTTTTCCTGCATCCAATAATCCCCGTGCAAGATTCGGTGTGGTAAAATGAGCAGCAGGTTTATTGTTATTTGTGATCCCCTGGTTTGAACCGGAAAAAAAGTCCAGGTAGTTCGGCTGACTTGGATATTCAATCGCATACGATTGCGTGAACAATGCACTCATCGGGTCGTTGGCAAGCGCATTGATATAGGGAGCAATTGTAAAACTGTCAATGATCTGCGGATAACCTTTATTTTCCATGATGCAGATCACGATATGATCAGGCACAGGAAGCGTATCGCAGTTGGTAACAAACGTGTCGGTAATATTGGAAGCAATGCTGTTTCCATTACAAATACTACGTACATCCCATTCATAGAATGAAGATGCTGTCAATCCCTGGATGGTTGTCGAATGATTACTGCCGGGAATATATTTCCAGTTGAAAAGTGTACTTCCCGAAATATGATAACGGACAAGAAATGAATCGGCATCAACAAGGTTATTCCATGAAACATCAGCAGTAGAAACTGATATATTTTCCGCTGTCAATTTGTTTGCAGCAATGCATTGGACATTGTTACTTGCTGTTGTAAATGTTGATGGCAATACCTGATATGGCCCTGCCTGTCCTCCATTGCAATAGGTATGAATAAGCCAGCTGTACCCGGTGCCGGGAAAAAGTAAATCAATGGTAAGGCTTGTGGAAGTTCCGGGATTTACAATTTTGAAATGAAGATTATTGGTTCCTGTGATAAAATAGCGAACCAGAAAACTATCACACGCAGTTGTATCCCAATTCAGTGTTGCAGAAGTTCCTGAGATTGCAGAGGTATGAAGGCCTGTTACGGCATTACATCCGCTTGCATGGATTGAATTGAAAAGGCAAAACAAAAATGCGATAAGAGAAGTTTTCAAAAAGTTTTTCATTCGAATTGCAAATTTACGATTAATCGGCTTAGGAAAATATGTGAATCGTCATTGCATGCCATCTTTAACGTGATAAATGTTATGAATTATTGATGTTGGTAACTAAGATTTTTCCTTTTGAGATAAATACTGCCTCAAGCCTAAGTTTGTAATCAGGCCCCGGCACACGCAATTGCTTAATGATCGATAATAAAGGATCCAATTTTCTTATTGACCTCCTTTACACCGATTTCTTTTCATTCTCTTTATTTAATGCATTTCTACTTCAGACAATTAACTTCAAACCATAAACTTTAAACCCCAAACATCTATGAATGACGCACTTCACTGGAATGGCATTGCCGATAATTATGATCGGGAAATCTTCAACGTTTTCAAGAACGATAAGAAAAGGAAACTGAAGAAGTACATAATGAAATATGCGAACAAGAAGAATACTGCAATTGATTTCGGTTGTGGTGTTGGTAAAGCACTCCCATTGCTTGCGCCTCTCTTTAAGGAAATTATTGGTATTGATGTTTCGGCAAAGTGTATTGCAATTGCGAAGTCGTCACCTTACAGCAATGTGAGTTTTAAAGAAGCTGACCTTGCGGCAAAAAAGATCGATGTGCAAACCGTTGACTTTGCATTCTGTTGCAATGTAGCCATGAGTGATGATGTAAACCGGAACCTGCGCATCATCAACAATGTATTGAGTGCATTGAATAAAGGCGGAGTCGCATTGTTTGTGCTGCCTTCCATGGAATCAGTCTCGCTTTCAGCAATGAGCCTGATCAACTGGTATGCGAAGGAAGGTACTGAGTTTTCTGAAATTCCTTCCGATGAATTCAATCATTTCCTTTCGCGCACAGATAAACAAGTGCAGGAGGGGATCGTCAGCATAGACAATGTTCCAACAAAGCATTATCTCTTCACTGAATTATATGCAATGTTCAATTCCGGAAATTTTGCCATGCAGCGCCTCGACAGGATCGAGTACGGATGGGAAACAGAATTTGATGCGCCTCCAACCTGGATGCAGGCACCATATCCATGGGATTGGGTGGTAGAGGTGAAGAGGATGAAATAATTTTGGGGTTAATTGATTATTTAAAGTGAATTGCATTCTTTCGTGGGTGCAGTTCATTTTTATTTTCTACGTTTGATCCTCACTCAGTCAGATTTCTATGACGCATAAAACACATACCAATCCGTTTAACATGATTGTCATTGTAGCTGCACTTGGCTACTTTGTCGACATTTATGACCTCATCTTGTTCAGCATAGTTAGGGTGCCCAGCCTGACTGCCTTGGGTTATTCAGGAGATGAGTTAACAACTATTGGACTAAGATTGCTGAATACACAAATGATCGGAATGTTATTGGGTGGTATTATCTGGGGAATGCTCGGAGATAAGAAAGGTCGGCTTTCTGTTTTGTTCGGAACAATTCTATTATACTCTATTGCAAACATTGCAAACGGGATGATCACCAACGTTGAGCAATACTATGTCTTGCGATTTATTGCCGGAGTTGGTCTTGCCGGTGAACTTGGTATCGGAATCACACTTGTGAGTGAAGTGATGAGCAAAGAGACCAGGGGATACGGAACAACCATCGTTTCCGGGGTCGGAATTATGGGAGCAGTAGTCGGGTTTCTGGTTGCTGATAAATTTGACTGGCGGGTGGCATACTATGTCGGAGGCGGACTGGGATTGTTGTTACTCTTGCTGCGCATTTCAGTTTATGAATCCGGAATGTTTTCAAAGATGAAAGATAAGGTTGTAAGAAAGGGCAGTTTCCTCAGTCTTTTTACAAATAAAACCAGACTGAAAAAGTATATCAGGTGCATTTTAATCGGCATGCCTGTATGGTATGTGATCGGAATCATTGTAACATTTGCGCCTGAGTTTGCATCGCCGGATGCATTGAATATTCAGGGTGTTGTGATCGGAGGGAAAGCTGTGATGTATCATTACATAGGTGCATCCATCGGCGCTTTTTCGCTTGGATTACTAAGTCAGCGATTGAAATCAAGAAAGAAAGCTTTGCTCATTGCGCTTACCGGATTGACAATTACGCTTGCATGGTGTTTTATTTCAAAGGGTGTCAGTGAAAATGCATTTTACTTTCTTTTGTTTATGGTTGGAATACCGAATGGATTCTGGAGTGTATTTGTAACCACTGCATCAGAACAGTTTGGTACGAATTTGCGCGCAACAGTAACAACCACTGTTCCCAATTTTGTGCGCGGAACAACTGTATTGATTACCACTTCATTTAATTTTTTGAAATCCGGATCTCCGGGAGTCATCGGCGCAGCAACCATTGTTGGACTTGTTGTATTGGCATTGTCATTTTATGCCACGGCCACCAGCGAAGAGTCCTATCATAAAGAACTGGATTACGTGGAAGAAATAATATGAAGAAAACGGTTGTTATAGGTGCGTCATCAAACCCTGAGCGGTATTCAAACAGAGCTGTGAAGAAATTGAAGGCATACGGACATGAAGTGGTGGCCGTCGGACAAAGAGCAGGAGAGATAGAGGGGACAGTTATTCATCCTGATCACCCTGATGAAAAAAATGTGCACACGGTTACCATGTATGTAGGGCAAAAAAATCAGCCGCCTCTATATGATTATATTTTCTCCCTGAAGCCGCAGCGGATCATTTTCAATCCAGGTGCTGAGAATCCTGAATTGGAAGACCTTGCAACTGCAAAAGGAATTGAGGTTACAGAAGCATGTACATTAGTATTACTTTCTATCGGAGATTACTAGCTGGCCAAAAAAGTTTAATTGAATTTTTCTTCAATGAAACAGGAGATGAAATTCTCCCTCCCGATAGCTCCCAACTAATAGGGCAATGACATTAAGTCAGGGATTCCTCTCTCGTCTATCCTAAGGCCAGACGAGAGAGGAATGACAATGATGATGTAGCTTATAGGGAAAAATGAGGGGGCGGCAAAGCCGCCCCCTCATTTTTCCAACACATAATATAAACGCTCTGTCTTTCCGATCTCGGCTCAGGCGAGAGAGGAATCTAAAAAAATAAGTGTGTCGAATTGCTACTTCCTTAACTTAATGATATTGCGCATCTGGACGGGATCACATCTTGCATCTCACTACTAAAAACTCATTGCTCATTTCTCAACTCTCACTTCTCCCCAACAAAAAAGCCCTCTGCCATTCGACAAAGAGCTTTGAATATTTTAACCCGGATATTATTAGGCTTTCTTTTCTTCGATACGCGCTTTCTTTCCGAAAATTCCGCGGAGGTAGAAAATGCGTGCTCTGCGTACAACACCAATTTTGTCAACCACGATCTTTTCGATCTTTGGAGACATTAAAGGGAAGATACGCTCAACGCCAACTCCATTGGAGATCTTGCGAACGGTGAATGTTTGTGATGCACCAACACCCCTGCGCTGTAATACAACACCCTGGTACTGCTGAATACGTTCTTTTGTACCTTCAATGATCTTGTAGTATACGGTTACGGTATCACCTGCCTTGAAAGATGGAAGGTCCTTTTTTTCAACGTAGGTTTGTTCTGCTAATTTTATGAGATCCATGGGTTTTCCTCCTGATTTTTGATAATGGGGCTGCAAAACTATACTTTTTTTTCAAATATTCTAAAAGAAGTTGAAAAAAGACAAATCTGATGAAAATCAGCGTTTATTGGTTTGTTTGTTGAATGGTTTATTGGTTGATAGGTTAATAAGTTGATTAGTTGAATAGTTGATTAGACGCAGCCTGTAAATCCCCAATCAACCTCTAAACCAATCAACTACTCAACTATTATTTCAACAAATCAGGTCTTCTCTCTCTAGTTCGTTTAAGAGCCATGTCATGCCTCCATTTATCAACTTCCGGCGTATTTCCGCTGAGGAGGATGTCAGGAACCTTCAAATCCCTGAATTCAGCAGGGCGGGTATAAACAGGCGGTGCGAGCAGGTTGTCCTGGAAAGAATCAGACAGGGCAGAAGTTTCATCATTCAAAACTCCCGGAAGCAAGCGGACAATGGCATCCACAAACACGGCAGCTGCCAGTTCACCGCCACTAAGTACATAGTTTCCGATAGAAATTTCTTTGGTGATAAAATGCTGACGAATACGTTCATCAATGCCTTTGTAATGCCCGCAGAGAAGGATCAGGTTTTTTTTCAGAGAGTATTTATTTGCCAGTGGCTGATCGAGTAATTCTCCGTCAGGGCTTGTGAAAATGATTTCATCGTATGTTCGTTCCGATTGCAGGTGTTCGATGCAGCGAACCACGGGCTCAATCATCATCACCATTCCTGCTCCACCGCCGAAAGCATAATCATCAACGCTCTTGTGTTTTGTTGTGGTATAATCGCGGAGGTTATGAATATGGATTTCAACCAACCCTTTTTCCTGCGCACGCTTAAGGATAGAGTGGGAGAAGGGGCTGTCGAGTAAATTTGGGACTACGGTTAATATGTCAATTCTCATTGTACGAATAGCGAAGTTGTACGAATAGCGAAACGATACGAATTTGCGAAATACGAAAACTGTACTGCTTTCGCCTGAGGAAACATGAATTTACAATTGTACAAAATACAACCGGTCGCAAATTGGTATTTTTTCTAACATCTAACTAATAACCTTTCACCTCAAACCTCTTCTCCATCTTAAAATGAGGTATCACACCAAACAACAAATACGATTCCCCTACAATAATATATCCATTCTTCTCATAAAATTTCACTGCATTGATACGCGCGTCAAGGGTGATGTTTTTTAATTTGAGTTCCATCGCTTTCGCTTCGATATATTCAATAATCTTCTTCCCCAGTCCCTTTCCCTGCATGTCATTACGAACAGCCATAGAACGGATCTGACCTTCTTCATTTGGATTCAGTTGCAATCTTCCACATGCAATAGCCTCATTATTCTCATCAAGCATCAATACATGAATACTCTTATCCTCCCATTCATCTTTTGTTGATGATATCGGCTGGTTCCACGGCTTGCGCAGTATCTCATACCGAAGGTTGAAATACTTTTCCAACTCATCTTCTGTTTTTGGTTCTAAAATAAAATATCCCATCGAATATCGAATCTTTTACGAATATACTAATTTCGAATTTCAGAACGATGCCAATGACGAGTGACCCATTGACGGCTGTTTGCTTTCTTTCTTCTGCTTTTAATGACCCAATGACCGCTGCTTTTTTCAATGACCCATTGACCCGGCTGCTACATACCCCGTACTCCATGCCGCCTGAAAATTAAACCCACCCGTCACTGCATCTATATCCAGCACTTCGCCTGCAAAGTAAAGTCCTTTCATTCTTTTGCTTTCCATGGTTTTAAAATCAACATCATTGAGTGAAACACCACCGCAAGTAACGAACTCTTCTTTGAATGTTGTTTTCCCTGAAACAGTGTATTCATCATACAGCAAATTATTTAGCAATTTATTCAATTGTTCTTTTGATAGCTGCGCCCATTGTGTATTTTCTTCGATTCCTGATTTGTTCAGCAGGAAAAACCAAAGCCTTTTTGGCAGTCCAAACTCATTTGTATTGCTGATCATCTTTACGGTAAAAACTTTTTTCAATTGCTGAAGCTCATTTCGCAGTTCATCTTCTTTCATTTCTTTCAGCCAGCAAATTTGAATTTTGAAATTATATTTCATCTCTGCCAGTGCTCTTGCGGCCTGTGCACTCAGTTTCAGGATGGCAGGTCCGCTCATTCCCCAGTGGGTGATGAGTAAGGGGCCTTCATTTGAAAAACTTGTCTGTAGGATTTTTATCCTGGCATGATCTACTGCAACACCCATCAATTGGGTAATTGGATTCTTCGGCATGTTGAAAGTAAAAAGGGATGGAACAGGAGAAATAATTTCATGACCAAGATTTTTCAGCCAATCAAATCCTGTTGCATTTGCACTTCCGCCGGTGGAAATGAGGACAGCATCAAACAAACGTCTTTCATCATTCCGGAATGTCAATTCAATTTTTCCGGTTTTTTTTTTCTCAAGCCGGAGCACATCGGCATTCATTTCAATTTTCACCCGGTGCTTATCCGCTTCTCTCGTCAGGCAATCGATGATCGTTTGAGAAGAATTTGTAGCAGGAAACATTCTTCCATCAGCCTCAGTCTTTAATTCAACGCCACGCTCCGAAAACCAGTTGATTGTATCAGTTGTCATGAACCTGCTGAAAACACTTTTCAGTTGCTTCTCACCCCGCGGATAATTTTTTGCAAGCAGGTTGATGTCGAAACAGCCATGCGTCACGTTGCATCTTCCACCGCCGCTCACCCTAACTTTTGAAAGCAGTTTATTTCCCTTTTCAAAAATGGTGATGCTTTTCCCTGGATACATCTCCGCACAATTCACCGCTGCAAAAAAACCGGCAGCGCCGCCGCCGATGATGGCGATATTCAATTGATTTAGGAGCATGGAGGTATTCATGAAGATGGCGAAGATAAGGTGCGAAGTATAGTTTACAATAAGCAATTTGCAGTTGGCAATAAAGAAAATGCTTCCGAATTATTTTTTCTTAAATTTACAAGATGAATAAATTTTTACTCTTCTGCCTGTTGTACTTTGGGATTTTGATCTGCGGAAATTCACAGTCACCGGATTGGTTATGGGCCAAAAGAATAGGCGGGATAAATTTCGATGCAGCGATTTCTTTAGCTCTTGATGATTCCGAAAATGTTTATACAACAGGTTGTTTTAGTGGAATAGTTGATTTTGATCCAGGGCCTGGAATCTTTAATCTTTCAGGAAATAGTTTCATTTCAAAACTAGACAAATTTGGAAATTTTATGTGGGCAAAAGCAATTGCAGGAACATATAGTAGTTGCGGATACTCAATAGTTGTTGACACATTTGCCAGTAGAGCGATTTATATAACAGGTCATTTCTATGGAACAACTGACTTTGATCCTGGCCCAGGAGTCTTTAATTTAACATCCCTAACAAATGGGGATTATGATATTTTTATTATAAAATTAGACGGGTGGGGAAACTTTGAATGGGCAAAGACCTTAGGCTCCTATGGCTATGATGTTCCACATGATATCAACATTGATGTTCATGGAAATGTTTATTTAACAGGTGAATTTGGTTCAGTTGCCGTTGTTTCTAAATTGGATAGTATGGGCAATATTGCATGGACAAAAATGTTTAACGGAGGAGGGGCAGGGTTTTCAATTGAAGTTGATTATTTTGGAGATGGCAAGGTATATACAGCGGGTTCATTTGGCGGCAACTGCGACTTTGATCCAGGTGCAGGTACTTTCATTTTATCTGGGGGAGGTGGTTTTCTTTCAGTACTTGATAGTTCAGGCAATTTTGTTTCGGCTAAAATAATAGGGGGAGCAGCATTTAGTATGTCTATTGATTTTGCTGAGAGTAAAGACATTTATATAACGGGTGTTCTTTATGGCACTCAGGACTTTGATCCTGGCAGCGGTACCTATTACATGTCTTCGAATGGAACTAATGATATTTATGTTTCAAAATTAGATAGTTCTGAAAATTTTCGATGGGCAAAATCTTTTGGTGGAACGGATATGGACGTAGGTAGCAAAGTATATCATGGTCAGTCTGATCCGGAAAATATCTATTTCATTGGCTATTATCATGGAACAATTGACTTTAATTCAGGTCCTGATACATTCAATTTATCCGCTGCATTTCAAGCAGGCTATGGTGATGGTTTTATATGTAAATTTGACACAGCCGGTGATTTTATCTGGGCAAAATCAATTGGTGGGGCAAGAGATGATTTTGCAAATTCAATCGCTCTTGATGCTTCTAGAAATTTGTATTTAACTGGGTACTTTAACAGTTCAGCAGTTCCTTTTGGATCAACAATTTTGTTAAATGCAGGTAGTTCCTGGAGTTCTACAAGTGATATTTTTATTTCCAAACTCGATACATCACTTTTAGCCACAGGTCTTGACTCAGCAAGTCTCTCTAAAGATTTTACAATTTCGCCCAATCCTGTCTCTTCAACCTTTTCAATAAGCATCAATTTGTTTACCCAAGCTGGACGATTTGAAATTTTTAACTTTCTCGGAAAGAAGCTTTATTCAGCTGCTTGCAAAGGACACATAACTGTAAATTGCGAACTTTTCCCTCCCGGCATCTACTTCGTCTCCCTCCAAACCGAAAAAGGGATTACTGTTCAGAAATTAGTAAAGCAGTAAAACTACGAGAGCGGAATTTCGAGGCCTTTACAAATTTTTTTAAAGAGAAAGTCTTTTCCCTTCAAGTAAATTTTCTATGGTCTTTGGATTATGCGAACCAGTATGTTTTCGAATCGAGATGGAATTTCAAGAGTGGTTGAAACAAAAAAAATCAATTTGGAATTCTCACTTAACAGCATCCATAAATCCGATTTTGGACAATAATGCTTATGGAATCAATTTCAAGAGCATTTGCAGTTCTTTGTCCACAAGGGTCTTTTGTTCAGATTTGTCGTAAATCGAAAGCATGTACACTTTTGATTGGTGTACCTGAATATGTGTGATTATGCGCGCGCCCCCGGATTTGCCTTTTCCCTTAGATCCTATAGCAATGCGTATCTTGAAACAGTGATTGCCAAGTGAGACACCCGTTGTGGGTTTGTCCATAAGCAATTTGAATAATTCATCGAGTTCAAGTTTGAGAGAAGGGTATTTCTTCAGCAATGGTTTTGCCTGTTTCCTGAAATAGGAAGTAACTTCAATTTTAAAGTTCATCTAAGAAGTCCTTCGCGCTTTGAAGTTTTATTTTACCCTGTTTCGCTAAGGTCACTTCCTCTACTGCCCCCTTAAGGTCACGCAAAAATTCCGCTTTCGCAGGCGTCAGCTTTTCTGCCTTCACGAATGAAAAATTCTTTAATAATTCTAAAACAAAACCGGCTTTGCTGTCCTTAATATCGAGTAATAATTGCATGATTTAATAATTAATTCTTGGATGAAATATGCGTTTGCAAAGATAAGCGTTGACAAATTGCAAATACATTATTTTTTTTACTTTCCGGATTTTGTTTCAAATATCATTTGAATTGCATCAATTAAATTCGCTTTGGTTTCCTGAATGGTATTTCCCTGGGTGTTAACTCCGGGAATTTCTTCAACAAAACCGACAAATCCGCCATCAGGAATTTCCTTAAACACCATCGTTATTTTTAGTTTCAGAGGCATATAGAGTTTTTTTTCAAAGGTACATTGTTTCAGCGAATGATAACAAAAGAGCTATCGGTTCACTTTTTTTCTTACTTTCGCGCCTCTCATTAAAAAAATTGAAGAAAAGTCAGTTTTAAAGCTGTTTTTCCAGATTACTAAAACTGATATCCATTCCCATGCTCCCTATTCGAAATATCGCCATCATCGCCCACGTTGACCATGGCAAAACTACCCTCGTGGATAAAATGCTCCACCAGGCCAACCTTTTCCGTGATAACCAGGAAACCGGTGAACTAATCCTGGATAACAATGACCTCGAACGCGAACGGGGAATTACCATTGTTGCAAAAAATGTCAGCATCCGGTACAAAGATGTAAAGATCAACATCATAGATACTCCCGGTCACGCCGATTTCGGAGGAGAAGTGGAACGTGTGCTTACAATGGCCGACGGTGTTCTTCTTCTTGTGGATGCCTTCGAAGGAGTAATGCCCCAGACAAGGTTTGTTCTGCAAAAGGCCCTTGCACTTGGCTTAAAACCCATTGTTGTAATCAATAAAGTTGACAAGGAAAACTGCCGCCCCGACGAAGTCCATGAGCAGATATTTGAACTTTTCTTTAACCTGAATGCCAACGAAGATCAGCTTGACTTTCCTACGTTATACGGGTCATCAAAGCAGGGTTGGATGAGCACAGACTGGAGTAAACCGACCGAAGACATTTCTGCTTTGCTCGATGCCATTGTCACGCACATTCCTGCACCGCAGGCACATACAGGCATTCCGCAAATGCTGATTACTTCACTTGACTACAGCAGCTTCGTTGGACGTATTGCCATCGGGCGTGTATTCCGTGGTACAATGCGTGAGAGCATGCCGGTCTCATTGGTGAAACGTGACGGAAGCATTTTGAAATCAAGAATTAAAGAACTTCATAGTTTTGAAGGTCTTGGTCGTTCCAAAAAGGCCTCTGTTGATGCAGGTGATATCTGCGCAATTGTTGGTCTTGATAGTTTCGACATTGGCGATACAGTTTCAGATTTTGAAAATCCACTGGCCTTGCCAACAATTGCTGTTGACGAGCCGACAATGAGCATGTTGTTCACGATCAACACCTCTCCTTTCTTCGGAAAGGAAGGAAAGTTCGTCACTTCACGCCATTTGCGTGAGCGTTTGTATAAAGAAATTGAAAAAAATCTCGCATTGCGTATTGAAGATACAGGTTCGCCGGATTCATACCTGGTTTTTGGTCGCGGAATTCTCCATTTGTCCATCCTTATTGAAACCATGCGTAGAGAAGGATATGAGTTACAGGTAGGTCAGCCGCAGGTAATTATCAAGGAAATCAGTGGTGTAAAACACGAACCGTTTGAAGTGCTCACGGTGAATGTGCCTGAAGAACATGCAAGTGCAGTGATCAACCAGGTGACACAAAGAAGGGGAGAGTTGCTGGTGATGGAACCGAAGGGAGACGTATTGCATCTGGAATTCAATATTCCTGCACGCGGGATCATTGGTTTGAGAAATAATGTTCTCACAGAAACAAAGGGTGAAGCCATCATGGCACACCGATTCAAGGAATACCTGCCCTGGAAAGGTGATATTCCGGGACGTATTAATGGCGTTCTGATTTCAATGGATAAAGGAAAGTCAACAGCCTATTCTATTGACGCACTGCAGGATAGAGGGAAGTTCTTCATTGATCCGGGAGATGAAATTTACACAGGACAGATTATCGGCGAACATATTCGCCCTGGTGATTTGGTGATTAATGTCATACGTGCAAAAAAGCTCACCAATATGCGGGCATCGGGAAGTGATGATCATGTCCGTATTACGCCTAAGATCGATTTCTCTTTAGAAGAGGCCATGGAATACATTGAAAAAGATGAGTATATAGAAGTGACTCCAAAGGCGATCCGTATGAGAAAGATCATTCTGGATGAAAATGAGAGGAAACGATCTTCAAAAAAATAATCATTATTAATTTCATTAACAAGATTTTATTTTAAGTTTGCCGCCACTTAATTCACCAAAACAACACCAAAATAACCCATGAAGTATTACAAAATTATTTCTCTTTTCCTCGTTGCTGCAGCGATTGCGGGCTGTAACGGTCTCGGCAAAATGTCGAAAAATGCCGGAACTGTTAAGTATGAGGTAACTCCAAATCCGCTGGAAATGCATGGCGATAGCATTGCAATTTCCGTAAAAGGAACCTATCCTGCGAAATATTTCGCGAAAAAAGTTTCTCTGACAATAACACCATCCCTGAAGAGTGCAGCAGGCGAGAAATCTTTTAAATCAATCAATATCATTGGTGAAAAGGTTGAAGGCAATGGAACCAAAATCAATATGAAAGCAGGCGGTAGTTTCACGTACACCGATAAGATGGCTTATACGCCGGATCTGCGTGCTTCTGATGTGATGGTTAATATCAAAGGTATGAAGGGCAAAAAAGAAAAAATGCTGCCTTCATCTAAAATTGCAGATGCAACGATTACCACTCCGCTTCTGGTAAAGAGTGATGAGAAGGTATTGATCGGTAAGGATAATTTCCAACGCATTGTTCCTGTTACTTATGATGGGAAAATGTTCTATCCTGTAAATGTTTCATCATTGAATGCAGGTTTCAAGCATAAACAAAGCGGTATCAGCAACAAGACTGAAGCAGCACAATTAGACAGCATATTGAAAACATGCATGGCACCGAATATGGTGTTGAAGAGTGTTGACGTTACCGGCAATGCTTCTCCGGACGGAAAAGTAGACTTGAATACTAAACTTGCTGATAACCGGAGCAAGTCTTCTGATAAATACCTTGCTGACCGCATGAAGAAAATGAAAATGAAGGCGGATAGCATTGCAATGAACAAGAGTGCAGTTGCTGAAGACTGGCCGGGCTTTCAAAAGCTGATGCAGGAAAGCGACATGGGCATGAAGGATGTAATTCTTCGCATCGTTGCTTCAAACAGCGATCCTGAAGCGCGTGAAATGGAAATCAAGAAGATGGGTAAAGCATACAAGGAAATCGCTGATGGCATTATGCCGAAGCTTCGCAAATCGAGCTATGTTTTCAATGCAGATAAGATCGGAAGAAGCGACGAAGAGATTTCACGTCTTGCCAAATCCAACCCTGATTCCCTGAGTGTTGAAGAAATCCTTTATGCAGGAACGCTCACTCAGGACAATGCTGAGAAATTGGCAATCTATTCATCAGGTGAAAGGATTTATCCTCAGGATTGGCGTTGTGCAAACAATGTTGGTATGATTAAGTTCTGGATGAAAGATGTTGATGGTGCAATGGCTGAATTCTCAAAAGCAGATCAACTGAATGCAAACAATGCTATTGTGATGAATAACATGGGTGCTTGTTATCGCCAGAAAGGCGACCGCGCAAAAGCAACTGAGATGTATACAGCTGCAATGAGCGCAGGACCTGAAGTTGGTGAGAATATGGCTATTGTTGATATCCTGAATGGCAACTATTCTAATGCAGTAAGTCACTGTGGCAGTGCTGCTTCATTTAACTGTGCGCTTTCAAAACTTCTTTCAGGTGATAAAGACGGAGCAATGAGCATGGTTGACGCTTCTCCTGATAAGGACTCAGCGATCGGCATGTACCTTAAAGCAGTGATCTCTGCCCGTAAAGGTGATGCAACAGGAGTGATCAGCAACCTGACTTCAAGCATTGCGAAAGACGGAGCAATGAAAGCAATGGCCAGAGACGACCGTGAATTCATCAAATGGTTCGGCGACGCAGGTTTCAAAGCAATCGTTCAATAAAAAATACAGATAAGATTTTAAGCCCTCTTTGAGAAATCAGAGAGGGTTTTTTTATGGGATCAATTTAAGCACACTGAATCAGTGGTTTCCCAGACTAAGAAGGGTTAATTTCAAATGTGTCTATGTTCCTAAGTGTTTGGGTTTTTACATTGATAACGGATAAAGGAAGTGTTTCTCTGATATTGCTTTGCGGCACTTTTTAGTATACAAGAGAGTGAATGATTTTGTTTTTTTTAACCACATAGAAACATAGATCACATAGCCGAAGGAGGTCGGATTTCTTATGTGTTCTATGTTCCTATGTGTTTAGATTTTTCTTTTGCGAACAGAGAGAAGAAATGTTTCTCTGAACTAACTTTGGGTCACTTTTCAATATACAACAGTGTGAATGATTTTGATTTTTTTTAACACATAGAAACATAGATCACATAGTTGGTGGAGGTTGGATTTCTTATGTGTTCAATGTTCCTTTGTGTTTGGGTTTTTAAAATGGCGTAACAAACAAATCCGCATTAAACGAAAAATCCCGTCTCGATTGATTCGAAACGGGATTGATCTTAAGTATTAAACTTAAAATTATTCTTCCTTCTTTTTCCGTCCTCCGGTTTTCGCCGGTGGAGGAGGAGTAGTTGCTTTGATCACAGTGATCTTGAGTTCGGATTTTTCTTTATCCAGATCAACCTGGATGGTATCTCCTTCACCCATCTCTGCTTTGATGATCTCTTCTGCCATCGGGTCTTCAAGGTATTTTTGAATAGCCCGTTTCAACGGACGCGCCCCGAAGCTGGCATCGAATCCTTTGTCGGAGATATAATCCTTGGCTTCATCACTTAATTTGATCTTATAGCCAAGCTCTGTAATTCTGCCATAGAGATGAACCAGTTCAACATCAATGATCTTGTGGATGTTCTCTTTTGTAAGAGAGTTAAACATTACTACGTCATCAATACGGTTGAGGAATTCCGGAGCGAAAGCCTTCTTCAGTGCATTTTCAATAACACCCTTTGAATGGTCTTCAGATGATGATGCTTTTGCTGCTGTCGCGAATCCAACACCCTGACCAAAATCCTTCAGCTGGCGAGATCCGATGTTCGAAGTCATAATCATGATGGTGTTTTTGAAGTCCACCTTTCTGCCAAGACTGTCAGTCAATGTTCCTTCGTCAAGAACCTGTAACAGTAAATTAAAAATATCAGGATGTGCTTTTTCAATTTCATCGAGTAAAACGACAGCATAAGGTTTGCGTCTTACTTTTTCTGTAAGCTGACCGCCTTCTTCATATCCTACATATCCCGGAGGAGCTCCGATCAATCGTGAAACAGCAAATTTCTCCATATACTCACTCATGTCAATGCGTACCAAAGCTTCTTCGCTGTCGAAAAGGTATCTGGCAAGTACTTTCGCAAGTTCAGTTTTACCAACACCTGTAGGGCCCAGGAAAATAAATGTACCTATTGGCTTGTTTGGATCTTTTAGTCCTGCCCGGTTACGCTGGATTGCTTTCACTACTTTATTAATAGCCTGATCCTGTCCAATGACTTTCCCTTTCAGTTCATCGCCCATTTTTACAAGGCGTGAACCTTCTGTCTGGGCAACACGGGTTACCGGAATACCTGTCATCATGGCAACTACTTCAGCCACATCTGTTTCGTTAACAGTATAGCGGTGGCTCTTGGTTTCCTCTTCCCATGCCTTTTTGGCATTCTCCAGTTGTTCAAGTAATTGCTTTTCAGTATCGCGGAGTTTGGCAGCCTCTTCGTATTTCTGGCTACGCACTACTTTGTTTTTCTCCACTTTTATTTCCGAAACTTTTTCTTCCAGTTCAAGGATATTCTTCGGAACATGAATATTTGTTAGGTGTACCCTGGAACCTGATTCATCAAGTGCATCGATGGCTTTATCCGGAAGGAAACGATCGGTGATGTACCTTGCAGTTAATGTTACACACGCTTTAATAGCCTCCGGAGTGAAGTTGACATTATGGTGTTCTTCATAGCGGTCTTTGATATTATTCAGAATAGTTATTGTTTCTTCAATGGAAGCAGGCTCAATTAATACACGCTGGAACCGCCTGTCAAGGGCTCCGTCTTTCTCAATGTACTGACGGTATTCATCAAGAGTTGTAGCACCGATGCATTGTATTTCTCCGCGAGCCAAAGCAGGTTTGAACATATTGGAAGCATCCAGTGATCCCGAAGCTCCACCTGCACCGATGATGGTATGTATTTCGTCAATAAAAAGTATGACGTCAGGTGATTTTTCAAGTTCATTCATGACTGCCTTCATCCGCTCTTCGAATTGACCCCTGTATTTGGTACCCGCAACAAGAGAAGCCAGGTCAAGGGTAACAATACGTTTATTGAAAAGTACCCGTGAAACTTTTCGCTGAACGATGCGAAGTGCAAGTCCCTCAGCAATTGCTGATTTACCTACACCGGGTTCACCGATCAGAATAGGATTATTCTTTTTTCTGCGGGAAAGAATCTGCGATACACGCTCAATTTCTTTTTCCCTTCCAACGATTGGGTCAAGCTTTCCGTCTTCAGCTGCTTTTGTGAGGTCTCGGCCGAAATTATCAAGTACCGGAGTTTTGGATTTGCTGTCGCTGCCCTTTTTGC
>CAYHHK010000037.1:0-10805 GCA_964356415.1 uncultured Flavobacteriales bacterium | reverse complement strand
CGGCCGAAATTATCAAGTACCGGAGTTTTGGATTTGCTGTCGCTGCCCTTTTTGCTGCCGCCGCCACCCATTCCACTGCCGCCACCACCGCCGCCTTCATCATCCTTAGAATATGGATCATCTTCTGCCGGATTGTGCGGTGCCTCACTCTTGAAATTTGATTTCAGCAGTTCAAGTTCTTCTTTTACTGTATCGTACGTGATACCATATTGATTTAAGATCTGTGTTGCAACATTATCCTCGTCTTTCAATATTGAGAGCAGTAGGTGCTCGGTACCAATGATGTCACTCTTAAAAACCTTGGCTTCAAGATAAGTAATTTTAAGTGCCTTTTCGGCTTGTTTGGTTAAAGGGATATTGCCCATATTGGCAGGTGCTCCGCCACTTCCTTTTATTGAATTTTCAATTGACTTGCGCAGCTCTGGGAGTACCATGCCGAGAGATCGAAGGATCTTTATTGCCATCCCTTCTCCTTCACGGATGAGGCCAAGTAAGAGGTGCTCGGTGCCGATAAAATCGTGGGAAAGACGCAAGGCTTCTTCTTTGCTGAATGCAATCACGTCCTTTACGCGTGGGGAAAATTTGGCTTCCATAATGGTTTCTTTTAAAATTTAAAACGTTTAAGTTCCGGTTATGTTTTCTTAAATTGTGTAAACCTTATTGCAAAGATACATGATTCATTTAGCCGAATGGCTGTTTTAACAATCTATTCGGGTATGTTATAAAGGTTACACCATATTTGTGTTTGCAATTACCATACAATCATCCGCAGACTGCCGATGCGTCAGTTTTAATTTTCAACAATATTTTGTTGAAGGTTGAAGTGGTTTTTAAGCCCCAAAACCTTTATAACTTTCCAATATTTTCCCTTTAAAATGAGCTGAAGTTTGCCCTGATTTTAGTATCTTCGTTCGCTTTAAAATAGACTATAAAATACGAGGTGAATATGGCTGAAGGCGAAAAGATAATTCCGATCAATATTGAGGAGGAAATGAAAACGGCTTACATTGATTATTCAATGTCGGTCATTGTGTCGCGTGCGTTACCGGATGTGCGCGACGGGTTGAAACCGGTGCACAGAAGAGTGCTTTATGGCATGCTTGATCTGGGTGTTTTAAGCAACCGACCTTATAAAAAATCAGCAAGAATCGTGGGAGAGGTACTTGGTAAGTATCATCCACATGGCGACAGTTCGGTTTATGATGCCATGGTGCGGATGGCACAGGAATGGAGTCTTCGCTATCCGCTGGTTGACGGACAGGGAAATTACGGAAGCATGGATGGAGATCCGCCGGCAGCAATGCGTTATACAGAAGCCCGTTTCAGAAAACTGGCTGAAGAAATGCTGGCAGACATTGACAAGGATACGGTAGACATGGCGCTGAACTTCGACGACTCACTGAAGGAGCCGACTGTTCTTCCTGCCAAGATCCCTAACCTGTTGATGAATGGCTCGTCAGGTATTGCCGTTGGAATGGCTACCAACATGCCTCCGCATAATCTGACCGAGGTGATTGAAGGAATCACTGCCTATATTGCGAATAAAGAAATTACCGTTGATGAACTGATGAAGTTTATCAAAGCGCCTGACTTCCCAACTGCGGGAATCATTTACGGATATGCCGGCGTGCAGGAGGCATTGCGGACAGGAAGAGGTAAGATCGTTTTGCGTGCGCGTGCCAACATTGAGAATCACAATGGTAAAGACCGCATTATTGTCACTGAAATTCCTTACCAGATCAATAAGGCGGAAATGATCAAACGTACCGCTGACCTGGTGAATGAAAAAAAGATCGAAGGCATCACAGACATAAGGGATGAATCAGATCGTGAAGGTGTGCGTGTCGTGTATGAGTTGAGAAGAGATGCCATTTCCAATGTTGTACTCAATAATCTTTATAAATTTACTTCGCTTCAGTCTTCTTTCAGTGTAAACAATATTGCACTCGTACATGGAAGGCCAATGACACTGAACCTGAAGGACCTTATCGTTCACTTTGTGAACCACAGGCATGAGGTTGTGATCCGGAGGACCAAGTATGAATTAAGTGAAGCAGAAAAACGTGCACACATCCTTGAAGGATTGTTGATTGCGCTTGATCACCTCGATGAAGTGATTGCTTTGATACGTGCATCTCAAACACCGGATATTGCGCGTGACGGTTTGATGGAGAAATTCGGCCTCAGCGAAATTCAGTCTAAGGCGATCCTGGAAATGCGTTTACAACGGTTGACAGGGCTTGAGCGCGACAAGATAAAAGCCGAATATAAAGAGCTGATGGATCTCATCGAATATTACCGTGATGTGCTGGCCAATGAAGATCTCCGCATGGATATCATCAAAGATGAATTGAATGAGATGAAGGATAAATACGGTGATGCCCGCAGAACGGAAATCGTTTATACCGGAGATGAGATCTCCATGGAGGACATGATTGCTGATGAAGACGTTGTGATCACAATTTCCCATCACGGCTACATTAAACGAACTGCCCTCTCTGAATACCGCACCCAGGGCAGGGGAGGACGGGGCGCCAAAGGAAGTGCAACAAGAGAAGAAGATTTTGTAGAACATATCTTTATTGCAAGCACCCATAATTATATCCTGTACTTTACTGAACAGGGTAAATGTTACTGGATGAAGGTGTATGAAATTCCTGAAGGAACAAAGACTTCCAAAGGCAGGGCTATACAGAACCTGATATCTCTTCCTCCTGATGATAAGGTGAAAGCATTTATCAATGTAAAAAATCTGACTGACGAAGCATACATCAATAATAATTTTATTGTGATGTGTACCAAGGATGGAACGATAAAGAAAACTGCGCTTGAAGCTTATTCACGTCCACGGCTTTCCGGAATCAATGCCATCAATATCGAGGCCGGTGACCAGTTGCTTGAAGTGCGTCTTACCAATGGGAAAAATGAGATCATGGTCGCCACCAAAAAAGGCAAGGTGGTTCGTTTCAATGAAGAAACAGTTCGTGCTGTCGGCAGAAATTCAATCGGTGTACGCGGTGTAACATTGGATGGCGCTGATGACTTCGTAATTGGCATGGTATGCATCAACGATGCTGCTAAGGAAACAGTCCTTGTCGTTTCTGAAAAAGGATATGGCAAGCGCAGTGATATTGATGAGTACCGCAAGACCAACCGCGGCGGCAAAGGGGTGAAGACGATAAACATTACCGATAAAACCGGAAACCTCATTGCGATTAAGGTTGTAAGCGATAACGATGACCTGATGATCATTAATAAATCCGGCATCACAATCAGAATGAGTGTTGATGAGTTGCGTGTGATGGGCCGTGCAACCCAAGGAGTCCGTCTTATCAAACTTGATGATGATGATGAAATAGCATCTGTTGCAAAAGTAGAAGTGGAAGATGAGAAGAAAGATGATTTGACTGCAACATCAACAGATGAAACAATTGCTTCGGCTGAGATTCCTGATGCTGATAGTTCATCCGAACCGACAGAAGACGGAGAGGCAGGAGAACCGGGAAGCGAAACCAATCCGGAAGAATAATAAACCTAAAGAATTTCATCAATGAAAAAGAAACTTTTCCTTTTGTTGCTGGTCAGTGGCGCATTCACTTTTGCATCCGCGCAAAAAGCCCTGATCCAAAAAGCGTATAATTATTATAAAGAGCCGTATCAACAATACGATGAGGCGAAAAAGGCAATTGATGAAGCCATGCAGAATGAGGAGACTAAATCAAATGAGAAAGCATGGTACTACAGGGGGTTGATATACCAGGCGCTTTATAACAATCCGACCTATGGTCAGCTTTGTGATAATTGCCTGGTTACTGCATATGAATCCTTCATTAAGGCAAATGAAATAAATCCCAAAAATGAATGGGCTGAGATCATCAAAGGACTCAACCTAAATCTGCTCATGCGCGACTTCTTCAATAAAGGAGTTGAGGATTTCACGCATACAAAATATGCAGAGGCGCTTACTTCATTTGAATATGTGCAGAAGATAAACCCTTCAGATACATCAGCAGTGCTTAACTCAGCTTATGCCGCAGACAAAGCGATGAACAATGAGAAAGCCAAATTGTATTATAACAGGCTGATCAATATGAATTACAAGGATGACAAGGTTTATATGTCTCTTGCCAATATTTACAAGCAGGAGAAAGATACGATCCGCGCACTTCTTACAATTCAGGATGGAAGGAAAGCTTTTCCGGATTCTCTCACTTTGATGGTTACAGAGATCAACCTCTTGTTAGCTGCCGGCAAAAGTAAAGAAGCTACTGCTGTAATGGAAACTGCGGTCACAAAAGATCCCAAAAACCAGAGCTTGTATCTTGCCCTGGGAAGCACCTACGACCAGCTGGCAAATCCACGCGATGCCGAAGGCAAAGATCTGGCGAAACCCGTTAACTTCTCGGAGCTGATGACCAAGGCCGAACAAACATATTTACGGGGCCTTGCCATCAACGCAAATAACTTTGAACTCAACTATAACCTCGGTGCAATCTATTTTAACCAGGGGGCCGAGATGGCCAATGCCGCAAATAATATAAAGGACAATGCAGCGTTTGAAGCTGCAAAAGCAAAAGCCAATGCTAAATTTTACCAGAGTGAACCTTATCTTGAAAAGGCGTTTGAGCTGAACGGTACGGATAAGGGAACCCTTACTTCACTCAAGCTTCTCTATGCGCGCACAGGGGAAACCGATAAGTACAACAGGATAAAGGAAATACTGGATAAAATGCATTGAAGATCAGAATAAGAAAGATCAAATATGTTGTTTGAAATCAGACACAATTGACATGCTCCGAATTATCAGCTTAATCCTGATCTCCGCATTTTTGCAAAGTTGTTTCACCGTTCACAGCAACCCGAAATTCATTTATAGTAAGCTAACCCCGCTTCAATATTCAACACGGCTTCAGCAAAGCAACAACTATTACATCATAGATGTACGGACCCCTGCTGAATACAGTAAAGGCCATATCAAAAACGCAATAAACATTAATTTTTTAGAATTAAATTTTGGAAAAAGAACCGATTCGCTTGATCGGAGCAGAGACGTTTTCATTTATTGCCATACGTGCCATCGCTCACCATCCTGCGCACGAATTTTAAAACGAAAAGGATTTGTAAGAGTGATTGATATGAGGAAGGGATTTTCAAACTGGATAAGTAATAACCTTCCGGTCGATACAGGTGCTGTTATGCATTAGCCAGCCGGACGGGGCGATTTGAATTTACATTTTTCATTTCTTAAACAAATTTATTGACTTCAAGCCGATATGGAAACATCATAGAAATCTCAAATAGAGAAACAATATTTGGAAGCACTGAATCGGGTACGAAGAAATACCATTACTCAGATCAAATTAATCCAATAATGTTTCCGGGACAATGCAGATAGAGGTGTTATAATAATTCAAAGGCCGGAAGGCGTATTGGAATATTAAAGTAACCGTATTAGTTCAAATAGGTGCCGATTATTCAACATAACGCGTTGCTTTTTCTTTACAATGTTGCTGTCGACCGAAGAACCTGATCGAAACAGATTATTCGATAATCACAAATTTACCTGTGAATCTGTTTTTATTTTCCGGCCCGTTGAGGGAATAATAATAGATCCCTGCTTCCAGGTCTTTGGAGGTCAGTGATACATGACCCGAACTGACGATATCAGAAAACACTCTTCTGCCATATGAATCCATCACCGACAAATCATATTTCTTCCTTTCTTTATTGCTGAAGGTGAGTATCCCTTTTTCGCTTATTGGATTCGGATACACTACAGGGTTGATTTCATTAATATCGTTATTGCCAATGCCGGTATTTGTAGTCACTTCAAAGCCATTATAGAGCACCCAATATCCCAGTGTTGTGCATGTACCCCACCACCAGTCATAGTGGGTGGAGGCTACGTAAAGATCGTAAAAGCCAAGCGGTGCTGCTGCCGGAATTGTGAATTCTGCATCAACAACATCCATCCATTGCCAATTGTATGAATTGCAGAAGATGGTATCAATTCCCTGCAGTAAAAAAATTCCATGATTGTCGCAAGGCGGGGAACCAAGCAAATAGGAACCGGCCACCTGTGTAATCGTAGTTATAAGTGTTTGGCCTTGTGTTGCTGTATTTGGATTCACAGAGTCAAGATTTCCCAGGACTTGAGAATGGGTATTTATTGTTGCTGATGCCAGTAAAAATAAAACGAAATATTTTTTCATTGCAGAAGGCTTGGTTAGGATTGCAATAATAGGATCTTTGGCAACAAAAAGGCTTGTTTGAAACGTTTATTTGGCGAAGGTGCTTCAGTGTCATCCCAATGTAAGCTAACGATGGGCAAAAACAAGACAGGATATCATTTTTGCATTTATTTAGTGGCCTTAATGAGGTTATTTAAAACTGTTAGCGCTTCGTTAATATTTTGTTTTTTAAGGAAAAATTCTCTTAGGTTTGCTTCCCTTTTTAAGAATATCAGCACTTATCAATTAATATTGTTCCATACTGCCCTGACTTATTTTATTAATGAAACTGAGCCCAAAGGCAACCATTACAGAATCTTAATCCAATCCAATACTATTTAACCCAATAAACAAAAACAAATGAAAAGACTTTCTCTTTTGATTTCGCTCTTTGTTGCGAATTCATTGTTAACCCCGCAAGCCGGTGTCGCACAAAAAGCTGAACTTGTTTCGGTTTCTCCTTCTCTTGCCCAGATGACAGAAAAGGTGGATCCTAAAAAGGACACGATGGTAATTCCATACGAAAAATGGAAATTGCCAAATGGTTTAACAGTGCTCATCCATGAAGATCATTCTGATCCCATTGTGAATGTTTCAGTGCAGTACCACGTGGGATCTGCAAGAGAGAGTATCGGCAAATCGGGTTTTGCCCACCTGTTCGAACACATGATGTTCCAGGGTTCTGAGCATGTGAAAGATGAAGAGCATTTTAGGCTAATAAGTGAGGCAGGCGGTAGCATGAATGGTTTTACCCAGGAAGACATCACTTTTTATTTTGAAACCGTACCGAGTAACAACCTCGATCTGGCATTATGGCTGGAAGCAGACCGCATGGGTTTCCTGCTCGATTCACTTACCAAACAAAAGTTTGAAGTACAAAGGGGAACAGTAAAAAATGAAAAAAGTCAGAACTATGAAAACCAGCCTTATGCTTTGGGATTCGGAGAAGTGCTGGCAGGCGCATTATATCCTCCCGGCCATCCATATAGCTGGCCTGTGATCGGGTTTACAGATGACCTTGATAGGGTTACTATTGAAGACGTAAAGAAATTTTTTATGCGCTGGTATGGACCTAACAATGCAGTGTTGACTATTTCAGGAGATGTAAATCCGAAAGACGTGATTGCCGCTGCTGAAAAGTATTATGGAAGTATTCCTACAGGACGTGAAGTTAAAAAAGCAAAAGCGCAGGTGCCAATTTTAAATTCCGATAAGTATGCAAACTACGTGGACAATATTTACCAGCCACTTACGCTGATGGTATTCCCAACTGTTCCTGCGTTTCATAGGGATGAGCCTGCGCTCGACATGCTTGCAGGTATGCTCGGACAGGGAAACAATACATTGTTCTATAAGAAATTTGATAAAGCAGAAAAGGGATTTGCCAGTGTGAATCACGGTACAAAAGAGCTTTCAGGCGAATTTCAGATCGCTATTTTCGCATATCCTGATTTTGAAACCGATATTACGAAGCAATTCAACGAAACGGAAAAGATGATCCGTACTACACTGGATGAATTTGAAAAAGGAGGAGTTTCTGATTCAGCACTGGCAAGAGAGAAAGCCAAGAAACAATCTCAGATCATTGATGGTGCAGGAAGTGTTTTTGGAAAAGCATACCTGTTGTCACAGTGGCAGTTGCTGGGTAAACAATACAACCTTCCAGATGAACTCGATCGTTACAATAAAGTGACTAAGGAAGATGTGAGCCGTGTGTATGCTAAATACATCAAAGGAAAATTTGCTGCCATTGTAAATGTATTTCCACGTGATCCGGAATCGAAGGATTCTACAAAGAGCTTTAATCCGTATGCAAATCTAAAAGCGAACGACAGTGCCGATTATGCGGGACTTACTTACGTAAAGGGGAAAGACAATTTCGACAGGTCAGTTCATCCGAAGCCTTCAGCACCGAAACTTCCTGTAATTCCTCAGTATTACAGTCATAAGCTAAGCAACGGATTAAAGATCATCGGTACCAAATCTTCTGAGATCCCTCAAGTTGTGATCAACATTACCATCGATGGCGGCGACCTTCTTTCCGGCGATTCTAAGAGGGTAGGAGTTGCGCAAATGACGGCGTCGATACTGAACGAAGGAACAGAACATTATACCACTGAGCAGATCAGCGCCAAGCTGGATGAGCTCGGCAGTTCAATAGGTTTTTCTGCAGGTACAGAAGCCAGCTATATTTCAGTAACTACCCTTACCAAAAATCTTGACGCAACATTGAAAATCCTCGAAGAGAAATTATTGCATCCCGGATTTGTGGCGGCTGATTTTAAAAGGGCGAAGAGAGAGTTCATTGAGCTGACATACAATTCGAAGAAAAATGCTGAGGTGATTGCAGCGAACCTGTTCAGGAATCTTGTGTACGGGAATAATCTTCTCGGAGCATATGTTACAGAGAAGAACATCAAAAAGCTGACACTTGAAGATGTCAAAGCGTATTACCAGAATAATTATTCTCCTTCTGTTGCAAGTTTGGTTATTTCAGGAGATGTTGATGAGAAAGAGATCATGCCAAAGCTTGAGTTCCTCAACCAATGGAAGGCCAGGGATGTTGTTATGCCGGCGATAACTCCTGCATCAACTGCATTGCCAAATACAGTTTATGTTGCCCACAAGGATTTTGCTGCATCATCAGTAATTAATATTGGCTATTCTGCGTTGCCATATGACTACAACGGTGAATTCTTCAAGGCGAACATCATGAACTATTGTTTCGGCGGATCATTCAACAGTCGTCTCAATCTGAATCTTCGTGAAGACAAGGAATTTACATATGGTATCCGTTCAGGATTTTCCGGAACAAAGTACCCCGGTTTTTTCGGGATTAGTGCCAGCGTACGCAGAACAGCAACAGATTCCAGTCTTGCCGAAATCTTCAAAGAGGTCAAGGGATTTAAAACAGGACTTACGGATGATGAGGTAACATTTACAAAAAGCGCTTTGCTAAACAGCGAAGCACTGCGCTATGAAACACTTGATCAGAAAGCCGGCTTCCTTTCCCGGATCATTCGTTATGATTTGCCGGGAGATTATACAGTTACACAGTCAAAAATCCTGAAAGATGTTACCAAGGATGAACTGAATGCATTGGGCACTAAGTATATTGATCAGAGCAAGATGATCATCCTTGTTGTCGGGAACAAATATGCCATTAAAGATAAAATTGAAAAGCTCGGCCTCGGAAAAGTAAAAGAGGTAGAGCTGGATTAATTGAATTATTGCCATGAGAAAAATTATCATTCTACCGTTGCTTCTTGTCTTCGCAACTGCTTTTTCCCAGAAGGCAAGTGTGCAAAGTGCTGCTGATCTGTTAAAACTCAAGGACTATGTAAAAGCAAAGGCCTTCATTGATGAAGCGGCTGTTTATGAATCGACTGCCAATGACCCGAAAATGTGGTATTACAGGGGCAAGGTTTACCAGGCCGTCAACGATGACAAGGAGCTCTCGAAGACTAATCCCGAAGCGGCTTACATAGCTACACAGAGTTTTATAAATTGTATTCATACGGATAAGAAGGAAAACTACAAAGACTCCACAGACATCTTTACCTGGATTGCCGGGTATAGTTTGTACAATCGTGCAGTTGAGCAGTACCAGGCCGGTAATATGGAGGTGGCGATGAAATTCTACAAAGAGGTTCAGGAAGTTTTTCCTTATGACAAGGATAATAACATGAAGCGGAACAACATCACTTCAGATATTGTAACGAAGAACCTGTACCTGTGTTCATACCGCCTCAATGATTTTACAAATGCAAAAATGTATTTGCAAAAACTCATTGATGTAAAGTTCAATGATCCTTCCATTTATCTTGGCATGTGCAAAATACTGCTTCAGGAAAAAGATACTGCAAAGGCATTGTCATATGTGGAAATGGGCCGCACTGCATTTGAAGAGCATCCCGGACTCATCGGGCAGGAGATCTCAATCTACGTTGCACAGGGGAAAACCAAGGAACTTATAGACAAGGTTTCTCTGGCAATAGAAACTGATCCTGAAAATGAAAGGCTTTACAACATGCGCGGCAGTCTGAATGAAAAGGTTAATAACCTCGACAAAGCAATTCCGGACTATAAGAAAGCGCTGGAGCTGAAAGAAGATTACATGGAAGTCAATTATAACCTCGGCAATCTTCTCTTTGGTCAGGCAGCGGATCTGTCAACTGCAGCAAATGGCATAAAGGACAACAATGAGTTTGCAAAAGCCAAAGAAAAGATAGACCTGAAACTGAAGGAAGCTCAACCCTATCTGGAAAGAACAAAGGAGCTTAATCAGAAGAAGACTGAAGATGACAAGTTGCTTTATCAGACAACGCTAAATCTTTTGAAACAGCTTTATGCCCGTACCAGCCAGATGGATAAATACAATGAGGTGAAAGCGGAACTGGAAAAATAATCAATCAATGATTTCATAAAAAAAGGGGGCTCCGGTTCCCTTTTTTTATGCGTTATGTTTCGCTGGCGGAGTTTTCAAAATATTTCCGGCCGGACTTTAATTGCTGGCAAGTGTTGTGCGATTGCTTTGAGCGCTGTTCACATGCCATTTGATTTGTTGGTTTTTCT